>JAGXHZ010000136.1 GCA_024635855.1 Sulfuricurvum sp. | reverse complement strand
TAATATTTCAGTAACGCAAGTAAACGTTAAAGCGGCAGAATCAAATATCCGTGATGTTGATTTCGCACAAGAATCAGCGAATTTCTCTAAATTCAATATTCTTGCACAATCTGGTTCATACGCAATGAGCCAAGCGAATGCAGTTCAGCAAAACGTGTTGAAGTTGTTACAATAGTAACAACTGAGAAAGTAGCATAAGCTACGAGCAAGTTTCTTTAGAAAATGTCCTTAAGTTACTGCAGTAACTAAGGTGTTTCCACAAAAACGTCCTTAAATTGTTCCAATATAAAATATATTAACAAGGATAAAAATGGATAATATATATGAAAATAACTTAGTTGCTTTGGCAATGGTTAATTTAAAATTAGCAAACGATCTTGTTGGAATGAAAAGCAACCATAAATATGAAGTTGTGATCGGAAAAAGCCATGAAGAGATTAATATTTTTGACAAAGAAAGAGACTTTGAGCCTCTGTATCCCTCGAAAGTAACGCAGGAACTTTTTGAAAAACTTCAGAGTATTGAAGAAAAAAGTGAATATCCCTATTTTTATTTTTTTGGGGTTGGCAATGGATTAATCTATAAAATCATCCTTTCTGAATTTATTAATCTTAAAAAGATATTTGTTTTCGAGCCGGAATTGGAACTGTTAAATATCGTATTAAGCCTAATTGACTTCAGCGAAGAAATCAAAAATGAAAAAATTGTTTTTTTAAATGCTAATACTTTTACTTTTGATAATGCCAATATGTTTTTACAAGATATTCATATTTTAATCTACGTTAGATTGTATGAATTGATTCTCCACTGCGACTATTATGAGCATTATTCCACTTTGGCACAAGAGATAAATGCAATGTTGACTCGAGCGTTTGAACATTCAGTTTTTACAATGGGAAACAGTGCAGAGGATTCACTGGTAGGGTTAAGGCACCATTTACTGAATCTTCCATTGGTAGTAAAAACACCTACCTTGGATGAGCTGGTAGCCAAGGGTAAGAATACCGATATTGCGGTAATTGTTTCAACGGGTCCTTCTTTGACCAAACAGCTTGCCTTGTTGTATGAGATACAAGATTATGTAACGATATTATGCCCTGATGCAAGTTTCCCGATCTTATCACGCCACAATATTATCCCTGATATTGTTTTTTCACTTGAACGGGTTGAGGCAACTTCACAGTTTTATAAAGATACGCCGGTTGAATATCACGAAAAGCCTGTTTTTTGTTTTACTTCAATCGTTCATCAGGAGTTAATTGATTCAATCCAGAGTCAAAACATCCAGATAAATATTCGTCCATTTAGCTTTTTAGCCTATTTTAATACTCCATCATGGGGCTATATGGGATTTGGAATGAGTGCTGCGAACATGGCATTTGAATTTGTTTTATTGGCTCATTTCAAACAATGTGCTTTTATTGGACAAGATTTAGCGTATGGAAATGATGGAGCGACACACGCTTCGGATCACGTTTTTGGACTTGAAAACGTTCCTGCTGATATTGATACGGTATGGCTGGACGGATACGGCGGTGAGGGGAAGGTAAAAAGTACACCTATTTGGGAGGCATTCTTAACCTATTTTGAACAAGATCTTGGTCGAGTCGGCTCCTTTTTGGAAACCTTTAACTGTACTGAAGGCGGTGCTCGTATCAAGGGGACAAAAGAGATTTCATTTGCTGATTTTGCAGATGAGCATGTCTTGCCAAATAAGAAAAAAAAGAAGCGTATTCTTTTGAAAAAACCTACCGCCAAAGAGAGCAAGCTGGGAGAAAAAAATTATCGCGATAAATTTGATGAGATGAAACACTATATCGAAGAAAAAAATGAAATTATCAAAGAATTGTTTTTAAAGATTGTTAAGTATTTGGAAGAAGTCGAAGCATTAAATAAAGAAACGAGACTGGAAAAGATTGATTTTTCAACAGCGGATCAATTAATAGTTGAGCTGGAAGAGGTAAAAAAACTGTATTCAGAAGGTATTTTTAGAGCCACGATATATGATTTTTTAAAATCGTATATTATGTTCCAAGAATTTGAAATCGCAAAAATACAAGTTCGAAAAACGCATAATGACGAAGAAAAAAACGCTAAAAAAATTGAGTGGCTTTATGCCCACCGATACTGGCTTTTTTCTCTTGCAGGAGGGATGGAAGCCATTCTCAAAGTTACAGAAGAAATTAGCTACGAGTAAACTTTAGAGGTCTACCCATTGTCTTGTCTCGTGAGATTCTTTTACTTTATGAAAGAGATGCAGCCCTTTATGCGCCTCTTCTATACCGAAGGTATAAGGATTTTTTGTTTTGGTATTGTTTTGAAAATTTTGGAAATCTTCAGCAATATCCACATAGAGATTTGCAAATGCCTCAATGAAGCCGGCAGGATGTCCTGGTGTCATCCGATTGTATCTTTTTTGCCCGCACAGCAATGTATCTCCTCCCCGCTCGACGATCTTTTTTTCACCATTGGAGTAATGAAGCTGGAGTTGTTCAGGTTGCGTTTGTATCCAATGTGCGGAGGCTTTTGTTCCGTAGATATGAACTGCAAGTCCGTTTCGATGCCCAAGAGCGGTCTTGCTCATCCATAGATGCCCCGTTGCTCCCGATGGGTATCCCATAAATACATCGACATTATCGACAACACCATAATGAGAGAAGGTATCCATTTTCCCCATCACCCTGTTGGGATCCATACCCGTTAAAAACGATGCCATGTGTTGGATATGAACCCCTAAGTCCAGACAAATTGTGGGGATGTAATCATCTTTTAGCCGCCAAGCTTGAGGGTATTTTTGACTCACCGGCGGACGTAAAAAGCTCTCTTGGGGCATTTCGAGGCGAATGTTGATGATTTCCCCTAGTTCATCGTTCAATATACGCTCTCTCAGCTCTCGAATAAGAGGATAGCCGGTATAGTTATAGGTAACCGACATAAAATGCTCAGAGGGGTTATAGAGCGCTTTAAGCTCATTGGCTTCTGCGAGCGAAGCAACAAAAGCTTTTTCACAGATAATAGGAATTTTTCGTGTTAGAAGTTCTTTTACTATGGGAGCATGAGTAGGTGTCGGTGTCAGGATAACACACGCATCAATATTTTGAGTCTCTTTATCGATCATGGTCATCCATGAGTCGTAGGAAGGATTGATATGCCATAGGTCAGCGGTCTCTTGGTTGGTTACGGGATGTGTGCTAAATGCACCGGTGTGCAATTTATAGAGTCCATCCATTGTTGCTGCGGCATAGTGAGTATTTCCTGCAATCGAACCTAATCCGCCACCGATGAATCCGAGTCTTAGCGGGCGTTTAGTCATTCAAGGCTCCTGATTTTGGAATACAGTACAAGACAGTGCTTAGTCCCATGTGTTCATGTACTCGCAGATACATAGAATAATGGGGATTCATTTCGTGAATCATTAAGGGTATTTCCCAAAAATCTTGGGGGCGATGATAAAGGCAAATAGCCAAATGAGGTGAATACGTTTGTATGATTTCACGAGATCCTTTTAATGCTTCTTGTTCAGCCCCTTCTATATCCATTTTGATGTAGTTTGGTCGAGCAGAAAAAACGGTTTGATCCAACGCCATCACAGGAATAAAACTTCCATCTTCTCCAATTTTACTGAAACTTGAGTTGTCATTACTAAAATTTACAAGAGTGTTTATTGACCATACTCCTGCATTTAGGGTAATAAATTGCCCTTGATATTTTTTCGTTTCAGAGAGAAGTTTTTGAAAGTTTTGTTTGTCAGGTTCAAAAGAGACAACAGACTCGATGGATTTGTTGGTCTTCATAAGATCGGCAACTGTATCACCGATATAAGCACCGCAGTCGATAAACCGTACCGTGGCAAGATTGTCCAATATGGGAACATCGGAAGGAAAATATTCTTTCTCGCCATCAGGATAGGGATAGTAGTTCATATCATAGGTGTTTCGAAAAGCCGTGATTTGATCGAGGACGTGGAGGCTTTTGTTATCAGAGAGTAAGGTGCGAAATTGATCGATTTTATCGGTATCAATCATATCGAGGGGATTGGAGCGCATCCACAGAAAATTACGTTTTGATACTTCATTCATGATGGTTGGAAACTGCTTGAGTGTGTCGATAAATGTGCAAACGTTTTGATAGCCAAGTAAGGTGAGTTCTTCTTTGATTCGATCCGAAACACTTAAAACAGAGATATAGATGGTCGTTTCAAGAGGAATTTTTTCAATACGGTAGATTGGTTTTGAATAAAGTTCAGTTTTAGAGGGGTCAGTATCGATAAAAAAGTCAATTTCAACTCCTGTATTACTTAATGCGGCATAAAAAATTTGTCCATATTGCCCCGCACCGTAAATGGCTATTTTTTCCAAAGTTTATCTCCTATTTTTTTCATAATTCATCTATAACAGGTCTGATGATACTATTAATATTTTCTAAAACACTAGTATCGGCATAATCTAATTTTATAAAAATGATTGCCAGTTGCGTATGCAAAAAATCGGTTACAATAGACCCTTTTTCCATCAAATCAAAGGTATAGATTATGCTATTTCGTAAGCTCTCATCTACGAGTATCTCTTTGTAAATTCCATTGGTTGAAGGCATTACGCAGTGGCGTATGACAAACGATTGTTTTTGAGATTTAGGATCGAATTCATCTGTGATTATTCCGGTTGTATAGGCTTTTACAACTGCTTTTGAATACTCAACGTCATCGCAATACTCTATCAGATAAGGATATAAATCTCCCGGAATTCTTCGTGTAACATCGATAATATAGGGTTTTTGATCTTTGATTAAAACTTGCAAATGAAACATACCATCGACGAGATGCAGCAGCTGAGCTAACTTTTCTATATCTTTTTTGAGTTTAGTTAGAACAACATCCTCTATATCGGTCGGATATGCTGATGCTATAAGATATGGATTGAGATAGGTTTTATCTTCACCGACAAATCCATAAATGATTTTTTGATTTTTTATAAAAATAGAATAGGCAATCAGTTTTCCGTCGATAAATTCTTCAAGAAAAATCTCATCGCTACATTTTTGTCCGTTGGCGAGAGATTTTTGCAGTTCATTGGTATCATGGACGATCTCAACCCCTCTTCCGCCTGAGAGATTGGTTGGTTTAACAACGATGGGGAATTGTAAATTCTTTAAGTCGTTTTGATCTTTGTAAAAAATACCGTTGGGGGTAGAAATACCATTTTTTAGGCAAAAATCTTTAAACTTCCATTTGTTATGAATCAGTTTTGCCGTTTCAAGCGTGTCAAAGTTCCCTATATTTAACTCATGCGAGAGTTGAACCGTCTTAAGATACGATTCTTCGCCGCAACCAGGCAATAGATAATCTATTTGTTCATCGAGGGCTATCTTTTTGACTTTTTCTAAATCATTAAAGTTTATTTTATACGATTTGTCCGAGTATTGATGTCCTAGGTAATAGTCTCTATCCCCCAAAGTTATAACAAAATACCCTAACTCTTGAGAAGCTTTTATCAGCGGTATATCCCTATGACT
>JAGXHZ010000135.1 GCA_024635855.1 Sulfuricurvum sp. | reverse complement strand
GGTCAGTTCTGTATCAAACTGCCCTACTTTTCCTTCAACTTCTAACTCGCAAAGTAAAAAAGGACGGTTGCTAAGATCAAGATCACAGCTAACACTCGCTTCATCCATAACGACAACTGCATTACCGAATCGCTCTACCCCTTGTATGGGATAAATAGCTTCTCGTAACGCTTGCCCCAGTACAATCCCAATATCTTCAACACTGTGGTGGTCATCAATATGCGTGTCGCCAGCACAGTTAATGGTTAAATCCATCCAAGCATGTTTTGCAAAACTTTCCAACATATGGTCTAAAAAACCAACACCCGTTGAAATAGTACTTTTACCTTCGCCCTCTATCGTGAGTGAAAGACGAATATCGGTCTCTTTGGTTTTACGTTCTTTTCGAATCATCTCATTCCCTTGTGATAAACTGCCCGTCAAAATAGCCTTTTGCTATAAAATCACGTGCTTCAGCTTCACTTCTAAACCCACGCAACCAAATACGGAATAATTTATCGTTATTATACTGTGAATCTTTGATGATTGCAGAGTATCCATGAAAACTCGCGTATTTTTTTTGGGTTTCAAGTGCTCCGTTGATATTTGTAAATGCCCCTATCTGAACGGCAAAAGATGTTAACACTTCTTGGCGAGGTCCTGCCGCCATTGCTGTGTAATCAATTGATTTATACCCTGTAGGTTCAAACCCTAATACCTCTAAACGCACTTGGGAACTTCCCTTACTCACTATGTCGATCTCTTTAGCAGCGGATAATGACAAATCTATTATCCGACTCTCAACAAAGGGACCGCGATCATTAATCCGTACAACCGTTACACGATTATTCTCTAAATTAGTCACTCTTACAACGGTATTCATGGGTAAAGTCTTGTGCGCAGCAGTCATTGCATACATATCATATCCCTCGCCATTGCATGTTGATTTACCGTGAAAATCAGATCCATACCAGCTCGCACGTCCGGTTGAAGTATCTCCAACATTAACTACAGTTGGGTAATACTCTTTACCAAATACAGTATAAGGCCGCATAGAAGCAACACTCTCCCCATTTTTCTTTTTTAATCCGGAAGGAACATTATCTAAATTTTCAGATGGATATTTTTTTGAAGGTTTTTGACTTTGATACGGATAAGAACCTTTAAACGTAGTACATCCACTTAAAGTAAGGATTAAAACGGCTAAAAAAAATCTAATGTACAACTTTAATTTCCTCTTTTTCGTCTGTTCTCATAGGATCGAATGGATTTTTAATTTTTACTTGTTTGAAGTCAAAATTATACACTTTAGGGACTGAAGCGGGGATTTTGTCAGCGAGAGGAAACTCTTTTTTGATAAATGAATTTATCACAGGAATTTTTACTATACGATTTTCTTTAAAATCCTCGCGAATCCCAATCATATTTTCGGTCATAATGGTTGATTTATCAATATTAAAACGTTTTGAAAGCGATGTCAATGTCTCTCCTGATTTAACTTTATGCATGACGAAATATTTTTTCAATTCTCTCGGTCGATATTTTTCTTCAAAAAGGGCAAGTTTATCTTCCGGAATATAAACAGGATAAGAGTTTTCATTAGGCGGAGTAATTCCGCGTTTAAGATGAGTATTTAATAACTTTAATTTTTGTTTTGGTATTTCCAAAACAGCGGCAATTTTATCAATATGTTCACCTTCAGGGAGATAAACCGTTGCTATCGGATTTTCAGATGCCACCCCGATGAGATGTTCATACTGTATCTGCTCCAAAAAAACCCGATCACTTGCGAGCAATGCGAGGGCAATAATACGACGAATATAGCGCCTGCTCTCTGGCGGAATATACCCTTTATTAGGATTAGCCAATACGTGTAAATCAGTGCTGCCTGCTTTGCGTATAGCACTGGTTAATTTCCCGTCGCCGCAATTATAAGCAATAATGGCTAGATACCATTTACCAAATTGACGATGCAATTGTGAGAGATAGCTAATGGCGGCACGAGTAGATTTAATATGGTCACGTCGTTCATCAACATACTGGGTAATGGCTAAACCATGAACTTTCCCTGTTTCGGGCATAAACTGCCATAATCCGCTTGCCCCCTTTGAAGAGGTTGCAAGGGTATCAAGTCCAGATTCCGCTAAAACAATAAATAAAAACTCAGCAGGTAAATCCGATTGCGCAATCAAAGAAGAAATCATGGGAATAAAGATATCGGCATTTTCGCTCGAATTGGCAAAACCATTCAACGTACAATCACGTTTTCGTGCCACGTATATATCATGAAGATACGGATCATTTAAAAATGAAGATGGGATGTCAAAATGTTTTAAGACTTCCGATTTTTTAGCATCATTGGGATCAAATGCAAGTGAATACAAATAAAAAGGTACGAAAGTGATAATCAAGAACCAGCGCAATATCACCTCCTGACATTTAAGATATATTGATAACGGTAGGAAGTATCATACACTTAAGTTATTAAATTTCCAAATAACCGTATAGTATTGGCAGTCGTTAATGTCTCTATCTCTTCTAAGGGTATATGTAAAATATCAGACATCTTTTGAGCCACTAAAGTAGTATAGGAGGGCTCGTTACGTGTTCCTCTATGCGGGTGAGGCGTTAAATACGGGCCATCCGTTTCGATCAAAAGTTTATCCTTTGGGATATGAGGAAGAACATTCACTAATTTCTTGGCATTAGAAAAAGTGACGACTCCGCCGATTCCAAAATAAAAATTTTCATGAGCAAGGCTGAGCAGTTCATCATCAGCATTGTAGCAATGAAGCACTCCCCCAACCTCACCTGCACCCTCGGATAGTAATATCATTTTCGAATCATGGCTCGCATTGCGGATATGGACAATAAGTGGTTTTTTTACCTTTTTAGCAAAACGTATTTGCATTCGAAAAGCCTCTTCTTGTCGTTTTTTCTCGGCTGATTTTTCCTCATCACTCCCCTCAAGGCGATAATAATCCATCCCACACTCTCCGATAGCGACACATTTAGGATGAGCAGCATAGTGTTCAAAATCCAGACCATCCAACCCCTCTAAATCATACGGATGAACCCCTACGGCAAAATAAATATTTTTATACTGCTCACATAGCTCAACGGCTCGTTCCAGCGTTGAGGGATGTGCACCGGGAATAATAAAACTTTTGACACCGACGCTAAGGGCTCGCTGTATCATCTCCTCAAAATCCTCACGGTATCGCTCATCATCGAGATGGATATGGGTATCAATAATCATTTTGTATGCTCCGTTCGAACACGTTGATACAACTCTTTTGCAAAACCTTTTGCTTCGCTGCTTACTCCGTCACCGCTAATAATACGCGCTATTTCATCAATACGCTCTTCATCACTCAGTTCACGAACGCGACTTTCATCCTCTTTGTAAATCAAAAAATGCTGTTCTCCCATGGACGTCAGTTGCGGTTGATGTGAGATGACAAAAATTTGATATTTTGTTGAGAGATGACGCAATACTTTAGCAACGCTCATCGACTCTTCACCGCTGAGATTGGCATCGATTTCATCAAGCATCAGTACTCCGCCTTGCTCCTTCATACATTCTACTTTAAGTGCCAAAAGTGCAAGACGCAAACGATTAAATTCACCGGAACTGAGTTTTTCAAGCTTCGTCCCCTCAAGTCCCAACATTACACGGTCGATCCCCAGTGACGTATGCTCAATTTTTTCAATGCTCAACGTTGCACTGCGCAAATAAAGCATAGAGAGATAATCATTGAGCTTATCACGCGTTATTTCAATTTCATGTTGGCGCTTTTGAGAAAGTTCTTGCGCTAGAGAGGTTAATTCAATTTTAAGTTTAGCAATTTGCTGTACCAACTTGCTTTTTGAATACTCTATATTTTGATACGATTCAAGCTCTATGGCTTTTTGTTCTCGATATTTCAATGATTCTTGAATACTTCCATAACGCCGTTTTAGCTCAGACAAAAGCTCTATTCTATCAAGAACTGTTTCAATAGAAGTATCTTCAAGCATCTCCAATTTTTCCAATGAATTTTCAAAAATACCCCGTAACTCATTCATAGCATCGTCAAAAAAACTACTTTGCGTATCCAAAAGAGCCAGCGCATTGGAGACGTGATTTTCAAAACGAAAAATATCTTCAGCAGCATGGATCGCTTCTTCGATTTTCTCTTTTTTTGAAAGCTGTTTTTTAATGATGTTAAGCTCTTCATCTTCACCAATAATGGGCTTTATAGCATCAATTTTAGCTATTTCATACGTTGCAAATTCTTTAAGTTCTACTAACTTTTTTTCTTGATCTTCGATGGATTTTAATTCATCGCTAAGAGATTTGTATTCCAAAAAAATTTCTTTATGCTTCTTAACCCTTGCATGGTGTTGGTCATCAACAAGAAAAATTCTCTCATCCAATAATCCAATCAACGATGCCGCATCAAAATCAGAGTAATCCTTCAAACTCAAATGGCGTAAATAACCTGAACTAATCGATTCCATTGAAGATTTTGAAGCACGTTGATTGTTGATAAAATAAGACGTTTTTTCTTTTTTTACGTGCCGAAAAATATTGGTAACTTCATTATCTATTCCATATTTTTCTTCATCGATTTGCCATGCGACTGACGACTCACAGACGCTCGCATCAACACTGTCTAATCCTACGGAAGCAAGAATCGAACGCATTAAAATAGATTTTCCGCTGCCGCTTGGACCCGTAAAGACAATCAATCCCGGTTTAAATTCAAGCTCAGCTTCTTTAAAACTGAGAAATTCTTTGAGATAAAATCGTTCTATCACCTATTTCCCCCATCCGAGTTTTTTTTTGAGCACTTCAAAATAATTAAACTCTTTACGATGAATGAGATGAGCACTGTCGCTTGCGAGTTTAATGTATACAGTGTCACTGTCGGTAATCTCAACCATATCCTGCCCATCAACGATAACTAAAGCACTGCTATCAGGAGTTTTTATCTCAATTTCATAATGTCCCGGCAGAACAACCGGGCGTTGCGTTAGGGAATGAGGACAAATGGGAGTTAGAGCAAAAACACTTGTAAGCGGAAACAATACGGGCCCTCCGGCTGAAAGGTTATATGCGGTTGATCCCGTCGGAGTCGAAATAACAACACCATCACCGTAATAAGTATTAAAAGCTTTTCCTTCAACATACGTTTCCAATCGAATCATTTTGGAGATTGACGGGCGTGTTAAAACAATGTCATTGAAAGCAACCACTTGACTGACACCGCTTTTAGTTGTGATGGTTGCTTGAAGCATTGCACGCTCATCGATACGATACTCACCGGTAAAAAGCTTATCTACAAATGTTTCAAGCTCACAAAAATCTAAATCCGCTAAAAAGCCTAATTTACCGGCATGAATACCCAATACGGGGAGTTGAAAATCATACGAGCGGCGTACGGCTGAGATAAGAGTACCATCCCCGCCAATGGTGATCAAAAAATCGCAATTACGGCACATCATTTCAAACGGCTGCCCCATAACATCAATCATACCACCGCTAATATGATCAATATAGACCTCAATACCTCGAGATTCAAAAATTCTCTTGGCTTCTAAGAACATCTCTTTAAGTTCAGGAGTTGAGGGGCGTAAAACGATACCGACACGTTTAATATTATTTAGTTTCAATTTGATTCTCGTAGTTTTTAATTTTCTATTGGGACTTATTATAACGAACTTTTTAAAATTGAAAAATTATGTGGCAGATTGCAATATTTTTTATTTGTTGTTATTTAGGTAAAATACGAAAAAACTAAATGAGACTTTATGACCTTTAACATCGATGCTACGTGCGGTAACGCTAGAGCATGTACCATTACAACCGCACATTCGACCATTAAAACCCCGATTTTTATGCCTGTGGGTACAGTTGGATCGGTGAAAGCACTCGTTATGCACGATATGACGGAGATTTTACATACCCAAATCATCCTCGCCAATACCTATCACACCTATTTACGCCCCGGTGATGAAACCATTGCTGCGTTGGGTGGATTACATGGATTTACGACCTATCCTAACAGTTTTTTGACCGATAGCGGCGGATTTCAGGCGTTTAGCCTCAGTGATATTTCCAAAGCCAGTGAAAAAGGGATTGAATTTAAAAGCCATATTGACGGCTCACGACATTTTTTTACCCCTGAAAAAGTGATTGATATCCAAAATAACCTTAACAGCGATATTATGATGATTCTCGATGACCTCGTCGCACTCCCTGCTACACAAGAGCGTATCAAACTCTCTATCGAACGCACGACCCAATGGGCGAAACAATCCATCGAATATTTTCGTTATAAACAATCGCTTGGTATCGGCACACAACAAAATATTTTCGCCATTATCCAAGGTGGAACCGATTTAGCCTTCCGTACTCAGTCAGCATCTGAACTGTGTGCCCTCGATTTTGATGGATTTGCTATCGGAGGATTGAGTGTTGGAGAGTCCAATAATCTCATGTACGATACCGTTGAGCACACTACACCACTAATGCCTATTGATAAACCGCGCTATTTAATGGGCGTTGGAACGCCTGAAGATTTGGTAGAGAACATTGAACGCGGAGTGGACATGTTCGACTGCGTTATGCCGACACGAAATGCTCGAAACGGAACGCTCTTCACTACCTATGGGCGCATCAACATTCGAGGTGCAAAATTCAAACTCGACAGCGAGCCCATCGATCCGGCGTGTGACTGCTATACGT
>JAGXHZ010000134.1 GCA_024635855.1 Sulfuricurvum sp. | reverse complement strand
GGTCCATACAAAAGATACAGTGCCCCAAGCAACGCCATCCCCTCGATAGGATACACAAAGACCATCAATGCGAGAACAATCACCCCGATTAAAAAACGGGTAAAGTGGATGGCTCTCATGTTAAGCTTTTTGAAACTTGGATAGCGAATATTGCTCACCATAAGAACCGATAAGAGTACAGAAAGAGGCAAAAGAAGTACATGAATATGAGAAATTTGCTCATAGCGTTCCATGAGTAAAATGGCCGTTGCGATCATGATGGCTGCAGTAGGAATTGGAAGACCGATAAATACCGAAGGCTCTATTCGTGACGTCATAACATTAAAACGCGCCAATCTCACCGCACCAAAAATGATAAACAGTGCACTGGCAACAATACCGATACGACCGTATTCATCTCCGATATAGAGATACATCAATAATGCAGGAGCAACCCCAAATGCCACAATATCCGCCAAGGAATCAAACTCAACACCAAAATGGCTCGCCGTATTGGTTAAACGGGCAACACGTCCATCCAGACCATCAAAAATCAAGGCAAGAAAGATAAACCATGCAGCACTCTCAAATGAGCTTTGCAAAGCAAGAGAGATAGAATAAAAACCGGAAAATATAGAAGCAGCAGTGAAAAAATTAGGGAGAAGGTAGGCGATGGGCGGAGGATCTTTACGCATTAAAGCGTCCAATGACGCTCTCACCTGCTCGCACATCAGCGCCTGGATGAACTTTTAAAGTAACATCGCTTGGGAGATAAAGAATGGTTCTGCCTCGAGCTAAAAATCCATAGCGAGACCCTTCTTTCATCTTATCACCTGCTTCGCCCTCAATAGCAATCGGGAAACAGCTTCGATCACTCAGATGTTCCATAAAGATTTCATTGCCCTCAACAGATTTAAAAGAGAGAACTACTTTTTCGTTTAGTTCCTCAGAGAGAGGATGATGCAGCGCCAATGAAACGCCATGGCGAATACGGGAGCCTTCCATAACACCATCAAAAGGAGCACGCAGCATGGAGACATTCCACAGCCCGTTAAGTAGTGTAATTTTTTTCATCATCCGGTCGTTGATAAGGGTATCTTCAATCCCTAAAACAACCCCATCAACACTGCTGATAATAGAAGAAGTTTCTCCCAGCACTGCATTGCGCTCAGGGTTTCGAAATAAAATGAGAAAGGCAATCAGCAGTGCGCCAACTAGAAATTGGAAAAGATGCAATCCCGTCATTATAAAAAAGAGCAAAAAAGTAGCTGTCAATATAATTGGAAGCCATCCTTGCTTAGAGAGGATAAAAGTGTCATTTTGAACGCTCATCTATTGCTCCTATTCGTCGATTAGAATTTTATTGGTCGACGATTTTTCTTTGCGAGGCTCGAGTTTTGTCTCAATAGAATTCTCAATTTCAAATTTTTCAATAATACTACGGACTTGATCGCCCGTAATATTCTCTTTTGAGTACAACAATTCTACCATCTTTTCGATAGCATCGCGATATTCTTCAAGACGTATTTTAACTTCTACATAACGCTCTTGGAGCGTGTTTTTAATAAAGTTATCCATCTCTTCTGACATTTTTTCACTGTATTCTTTGGCTTGCGTCATTCCGCCGCCCAAGAAGGTACTGCGCTGTTTTTCGAGAACCATCAATCCGGCAACATCACTCATGCCGTACATTTGAACCATTGCTTTAAGAATATCAGTCGTTCGCTCCAAGTCATTGGCTGCACCCGTACTTATTTCTCCAATAAACACCTCTTCAGCTGCACGACCGGCCAGCAATACATCAATCTCTGCAATCAATTCATGACGCTGCATCAAATATTTATTTTCTTCAGGGGTATTAAGAGTATAACCAAGCGCCGCCAATCCGCGAGGAACAATAGAAACTTTAGAAACTTTTTTAGCTCCCTTGGTTGTCTCAGCTAAAAGAGCATGTCCACTCTCATGATACGCAACGATGCGCTTCTCTTTTTCATCTATTCTGCGGCTCTTTTTAGAAAGACCTGCAATAGCACGCTCAACCGCTTCGCGCAAATCGGCTTGACGAACCGTCTTTTGACTTTTTCGTCCTGCGAGCAATGCCGCTTCATTGACGATATTCGCCAAATCAGCCCCTGCAAGACCTGCTGTTAGACGTGCAATCTCTTCGAGATCGGCATCACTGTCAATTTTAACACCTTTGACATGAACATTTAAAATATCAATACGACCCTGATAATCAGGCTTGTCTACCAATACTTGACGATCAAATCGTCCCGGACGAAGCAGTGCGGGATCAAGGATTTCAGGACGATTGGTTGCTGCCAAAATAATAACCGGCGTATCCGTACCAAATCCGTCCATCTCTGCTAGAAGCTGATTAAGGGTTTGCTCGCGCTCATCGTTACCGCCCATCATTCCGCCCGCTGCACGACTCTTACCAATCGCATCAATCTCGTCGATAAAAATAATCGACGGTGCATCTTTTTTGGCTTGCTCAAACAAATCACGTACCCGTGCAGCACCGACACCGACGAACATTTCGATAAAACTCGAACCCGAAACGGAGAAAAAGGGGACATCTGCTTCACCTGCGACCGCTTTTGCCAACAAGGTTTTCCCAGTTCCTGGGCTTCCCACGAGGAGGACGCCTTTAGGGATCTTAGCACCCAACTCGACGTATCGACCCGGTGAGCGTAAAAAATCAACAATTTCTAAGACTTCTTCTTTTGCCTCTTGAGCACCGGCGACATCGTCAAATTTGGTTTTTGGTTTTTCAGAATTGACCAGTTTTTTAGAACTTCCCATTCCCAATATTCCGCCACCCATACTTTTTTGCATTCTTCCTGCAAAAAACATCCAAATCGCAATAATAATCAAGAAAGGAAATAGCCAACCGAACATTTCAGTAAACCAATTGCTTTCATTAAAACCGCTGTAATCAATATTTTGCTTATCCAAAAGATCCGTTAACTTGGTATCTTCTCCCAAAATACGACGAGTTGTGTATGCTGTTTTGCTAGCACCATCTGCGCTTAATGCACGAATATACGTTTGCCCAATCGCCACTTTTTCAACTTGCTTGTTGATAATCAGTTTTTTAAGCTCTGCGTAACTTACCTCTTGTGTACGTGTTGCGGATGAGCCGTTTACTTTTGAACTTAAGTCACCGCCATCGCCGACGAATGCTTTGAAAAGCAGTATGACGACAATTGAAAAGACGGCAAAAGTGAGTAAAGGATGTTTGTTAAAAAAATTATCATTTTTATTCGGTGGAGTCGGTTTTTCTGGTTGTGCCACGTGATTATTCCTTTTTGGTGAGTACGAGTGTTACCCATTCGTTTTCAACGATTCGTTCACTAAGCTCGTATGTTTTGTATGCGCGCAGAACTTTATCTTCATATTTATCCATTATCCCTGAAAGAATTAATACTCCTCCATTGCGTAACCGTTTTTTCAGGTCACTGGCAATAAAGACAAGAACATCAGCAACAATATTAGCAACGATGACATCGTACACTTCATTCGTCTCTTGAACGGGCCCTTCCCAGAGTCTTCGATACGATACCTTATTTTGTTCGGCATTAACAATAGCATTTTCAACAGAAAGAGGATCTGTATCACACGCATCAACAATAGCACCTTTACGCAGCGCTGCCATTGCTAAAATTCCACTGCCGCATCCTACATCCATAAGAGTATCACCCTCATTTACGTAACTTGAAATAGCGCGTAAGCACGATGCCGTTGTGGGATGATGCCCTGTTCCAAAAGCTAATGCCGGATCAATTACGATATTCAGCATCCCCTCTTTGGGCTCTTCCCATGTTGGATGAATGTAAAATGGAGCTATTTCTATCGGAGTAATACCCTGCTGATATTGAGCGATCCAGTCATTATTTTTTTCTTTAGTAAGAATGAGTTCTAAATCAATCACTTCGCCCAGTGCACTTTGTAATGCTTCGGCAAACTGCTCAATGCCCCAACTCACCGTCTCTAAGTTTTCTTCACTTCGGACAATGAATCCCTCATCAATTTCTTCGAAACCAACCGGTATCACATCCACTAAAAAATCACCGAATAGTTCAATATGAGCTGATGGTTTAACCACCAGCATGTAATAATAATCTTGCATTATACCTCAGTGCCAAGAACTGCTGAAAGTTTTTCTTTGAGAACCTGAGGAGTAAAGGGCTTAACAATGTAGTTATTGACCCCTGCTTTGAGCGCAGTAATTACTTCTGCTTTCCCCCCTTCAGTCGTCACCATAATAATGGGGAGATCCGAAAAGCGAGCATCTGAACGCACTTTTTTAACCAATTCCAACCCATTCATTTCAGGCATATTCCAATCAGTGATCAACATTCCGATATCAGAATTTTCGTTTAAAGCTGCCCATCCTTGAAGTCCGTCCTCTCCTTCGAGCACATCATCATATCCAAGACGAGAAAGAGTATTTTTAATAATGCGACGCATTGTTGAGCTGTCATCTACAACTAATAATTTCAAAGCGTTTCCTTTGTAATCTAGGTAATTTTAAAGAATAATTGTCCAATAATAGCTAAATGAACTTTGTGTGAAGTTTAAAAAAAACGTTTTAGTTCAATTCTGCCCTCATAAAACGCTTTTCCGACAATAACGCCTTCTATTTCACCCGTTAAAAGCAACGCTTCAATGTCTGAGTCATCTTTCACTCCACCGCTTGCAATGGTAGGTATTCCCGAAGCTCTTGCAATTTCAAGGGTAAACTCGACATTCACACCGCTAAGGGTTCCATCACGTCCCACATCAGTACAAATAATCGCTTCCACACCTGCATCCGCAAACAATCGAGCCAAATCAGTTGCCCGCATTTCACTCACTTCACCCCAACCCTCAACGGCTACGAATCCATCAATGGCATCAATACCGACCACAATAGGATATTTTGCCGCCATTGCTTTTACAAATTCAGGATCACGTAGCGCAATTGAGCCTAAAATCAAACGATCAATACCGAGTTCTAAATAACGTATGATGGTCGCCTCATCCCGTATCCCGCCGCCAAGCTGAAGCTTGACATTACAATTCTCACGAATAGCACGAATTTGCTCCAAATTTTTTGGCTCGCCTGCAAAAGCACCGTTTAGATCGACCAAATGAACCCATTGCGCACCCATCTCTTCAAACGTTTTTACTAACTCCCATGGGGTATCGGAGTAGATTTTTGCGCTCTCCATAAGCCCTTTTGTGAGACGAACGGCTTTGCCGTCTTTTAAATCGATTGCGGGAAAAATAGTCATTTTATTACTGCCTTTAAAGATTGATAAAATTTTGTAAAATTTTCAAGCCGTTATGATGGCTTTTTTCAGGATGGGGTTGAATCCCCATCACGTTATCATGCGCAATAGCACTCGTAAAACGGTAGCCATAAACGCTCTCTCCGATACTATCCGCTTCATTGTCACACAAGGCATGATAGGAGTGAACAAAATAGAGATAATGGGCTTCATCCAATCCATCAAACAATGGATGCTCTTTGGTAAACATCCTGTTCCATCCAATATGGGGTACTTTTAACGGTGAATGAAAACGACTCGTATCAAATGCTACAACCCGGCCTTTTATAAGTCCGAGTCCCTCATTTATTCCAAATTCTTCACTCGAATCAAACAATAATTGCATTCCCAAACAAATACCCAATAAATATTTGCCGCTTTGCGCATATTCACGCACTGCCTCATCCATCCCGCGTGCGCTCAAATGCTCCATCGCATCTCCAAATGCCCCGACGCCCGGTAAAATCAGCTTGTCATACCCAGAGAGTTTATGTGGATCCGATTCAACCACCACTTTTTCACCGAGAAGATCAAATGCATTTTTAACACCTGTCTCTTATACACATCT
>JAGXHZ010000133.1 GCA_024635855.1 Sulfuricurvum sp. | reverse complement strand
GGTTTGATCGGAGTTGCACCCGGAAGAGGAGAGACGATATGTCCCCCTGTCTCGGTTTGCCAGTACGTATCAACGATAGCACATTTGCTTCCACCGACTGCTTCATAGTACCATTTCCATGCCGGAGGATCGATTGGCTCACCGACGGTTCCGAGAACTTTGAGAGAGCTAAGATCGTATTTAGCGGGCTCATCTTCACCCATTTTATGCAATACGCGGATGGCGGTTGGAGCGGTGTAGAATTGGTTGATTTTGTACTCTTCGACCATTTTCCACGGGCGTCCAGCATCGGGGTACGTAGGTACACCCTCGAACATTACCGTCGTCGCACCCATCGCGAGTGGTCCGTAGACGATATAGGTATGTCCGGTAATCCAGCCTACGTCTGCGGTACACCAGTAGGTGTCGTTTTCTTTTACATCAAATACCCATTCCATCGTCATTTGCGCCCAGAGGATATATCCCGCAGAGTTGTGCTGAACCCCTTTTGGTTTTCCGGTTGAACCTGATGTGTAGAGGAGGAAAAGTGGATCTTCCGCGTCCATTACTTCAGCTTCACAAATGCTTGATTGGTTTTTGATGAGTTCGTTGTACGAATAGTCGCGTCCCGCTACCCATGTGATGTCTTCGTTGTTGCGCTCGACTACGAGAACTTTCTCAACCGGAGATTTTTCATCGATGGCTTGGTCAACGACCGGTTTGAGCATGTACGGTTTGTCTTTACGAAATGCTCCATCAGCAGTGATAACCACTTTTGCCTCGGCATCTTCGATACGGTCTTTCAACGCTTCAGACGAGAATCCACCGAAAACGATCGAGTGGATTGCACCGATACGAGCACATGCAAGCATCGCGTACGCAGCTTCAGGAATCATCGGCATATAGATAACGACACGATCCCCTTTTTTGACATGAAACTCGTTTTTAAGGAGGTTTGCAAATTTATTGACGTTGTAATAGAGTTCAAGATAGGTAATGATTTGTTTATCGCCTCTGTCACCTTCGAAAATGATCGCCGCTTTGTTTTTGCGTGAAGATAAATGACGGTCGATACATTGGTGCGCGACGTTGAGTTTACCGTTCACGAACCATTTATAAAATGGAGCATTACTCTCATCGAGAACCTGGGTATACGGTGAGAACCAATCGATTTTTTCATTCGCAAAATGACCCCAAAATCCTTCGTAATCCTCATGTGCCCATGTTTGAAGGTCGTTGTATTCACACATATTTTTGATGCGGGCTTGCTTTGCAAACTCTCGGTTTGGTTGAAAAGTTGGTTTTACGATATCGCTCATTGTTATAATGCTCCTTGTGTTTAGTTTAATTTTGTAGTGTGTTTTAATTTAATATAGACCATTGCGGTCATGATCGCATCGTTCAATGCGTTGTGCTGTCCCATCCTTGGGATTTTCAAATCATGAAGGATTGTATCAAAGCGTAAATCAATATTTCCTTGAGGAATCAAAGCAATTTTTTTATCAAAATAGAGCCCCGAAACTTCGATTTGTTTGTTGGGTAACGTGATCCCAAGCCACGGTTTGATCAGACGATTTATCATCGCCATATCGAACTCCAAATAATAGCCTACAAGAGGGCGATTTTCGATAAATTCCAAAAACTTTTTTACCCCTTCTAAAGGCTCAAGGGCATGTTCTAAATCACAAGGACGAATATGGTGGATTTTGATACTCTCCACGCTGATCTCTTTTGAAGGTTTTAAAAAAACTTCAAAACTCTGTGACGTGAGGATTTTGTCCCCTTTAATCTTTACCGCTCCAATACTCAAAACAGCATCTTTTCTAGTATTTAAGCCTGTCGTTTCCGTATCAAATACGACTACTTCATCACCGTCATACACATCAAAAAGCCACTCATAGTTTGCATCAAGAAGACCTCTGCGATTCCATCCGCGAAACAATGACTCAAACATCACACAACCATTCCTAAATGAAAATGGTACGTGAGAAATTTCTTGAAGGTATTAACAATTTTAAATGCATCTTTGAGCAAATCCCGATCGGTTTTACTAAAAAGCTTTGGATTTACGTAGTTTTGCTCTTTGCTCTTTTGAGAAAGCATCGAGCGCAAACGTATTTCCAGCAATGTATCGTATGCCTCGATTAGTTCACTGGCAAACCGTTTATCGAACAATCCGACATTGTTGAGTTCTTTAATCCGCTCTGTCGTATTCGTATACTCGATTTTATGCTCCAAAGCCAAAATACGAACACCGTGAACAATCGCGAAAATACCTCCTTTTTTGATATCCAGTTCACCCTCATGCAAGGCTCGCCCTAAGACAAACCCCGAAAAGAGGCTCAATGGAGTTTCAAAAGCAAGTGCTGATTTTGCCAAATGAGCCAAGACATCGTTACGACCCTCGAAATGCTCATTCAAGTAGTCTCTGCACTCGATTAATAAACTCTCATCTCCTGCTACGCATGAAGCATCCAAAAAGATCGAAAGCGCCATGAGCGACTCTTCATTAAGTGTCTTAACCCAGTGGGAAATAATTTCTTTGTATCCCGCAACGCTTCGGCGCCAGTAGGGATTGCTCACCATGACATTACCGCTGCACTTTGGAAATCCTAATTGCAGCAAATATTCATTAAACGTCATCATATAGGATTCAAATTTTGCTTCATCTTCACTATCACGAAGTATCAGCGCGTTGTCTTGATCGGTGCGCAATATCTGCTCACCTCTCCCCTCGCTTCCCATCACGATGAGGGCACACTTATTTTGAAGGTCTTGCGGAACGACCATCTCAAATACTTTACGATACATTTTGGCATTGAGTTCACTCACCAGCTTTGAGATATAGCGAACCTTTACCCCTTTTGTGGTTAGGGAACTGATGAGATGAGTCAATGAACGCTGTGCATTTTCAAGCTCATCAATGGTAACTGCACGATCGATCGATGCAGCAATGAGATGAGTATGGTTAGCAAAGTGACTTAATAAATCAAGCTGCTCCAAAATTCCCACTATTTTTTCATCCTCTACCACAATCAGACGTTTGACTCCATGTTTCGTGAAAAGAAGCAGTGCGTTAAATAGAAAATCACTTCGCTCAATCGTCACGAGACCAAATGTTGCAATCTCGCCTATGGGATCTTGCGTACTTTTTTCGGCTAGCAATACTTTTTCACGTAAATTCGTATCGGTTACAATCCCTATGGATTTTTCATCACGAACTAAAATAACATCCGCATTTTGATCTGTCATGTTTCGCAATGCTTCTTTAATCGTGATCGTACTATTTACAAAACAAGGTGTATGCAGATAAATTTCATCCACACGAGCGACCATAAAAGGGGTCAATTCATTTTGATGCTGACGCTCTTTTAGATTTTGATGTTTGGTAATGAAGTCTTGCATGAAGTAGTTTTGAAAAGATTCGACGTCTTGGAGGAGATTGAGAAATGACTCTTTGGGAAGTTCATAACAGATGAGATCTTCTGCCACACTAAAAGTACTGTCTGTATTGCCATATATAAGAGCGTTTGGGTCGAAACTGTCACGCTCTCCATACACATTTTGGAGTTCACCTTCGATGGTTTCGTTGACAATCCCTTTGATAATAATATAAAGCGATTGAGCGCGAACCCTCGGAGCGATTAAAACCGTCTCCTTGGGATAATACGCAATATCCATCTGGGTCATCAGCTGTTCAATCATCCTCTCACCCAAAAGGTCGAAAGGATGGATCGACATTAATAATGCTTTTTGGTCAAAAAGACTCAAGATTGACTCCTAAAATTAATACATTTATTCGTCATTCCCGCGAATGCGGGAATCCAGCTGGATCCCCGGGTCAAGCCCGAGGATGACGGGAATTGATTTAGTGTTCCACTGCACCTTCAGCACCAATACCCGTTTGAGCACGGATATATTGAGCTTCAAATGCTTCACGCTCTTTGGCAGCCGTATCGCTACTGTCAGTAATCGAGAAGAACCAAATTCCGATAAACGCCGCACTCACAGAAAACAGTGCAGGATATTTATAAGGGAAAATAGCTTCTGCATTACCCAAGAAATCAACCCATACGGTTGGTCCAAGAACCACTAAAACAGCCGCTGTCAATAGACCTAATGATCCGCCAAGCAATGCACCGCGAGTCGTAAGTTTAGACCAATACATAGAGAGGAACAAAATCGGGAAGTTCGCACTTGCCGCGATAGCAAACGCCAATCCGACCATGAACGCAATGTTTTGTTCTTCAAATGCAATACCAAGATAGATTGCAACAATACCAAGAATAACCGTTGCGATTTTAGAAACTTTCATTTCCATCAATCCGTCTGCCTTGCCTTTACGAATAACACTCGCATAAAGGTCGTGTGAAATTGCTGAAGCCCCTGCAAGAGTAAGCCCCGAAACAACCGCAAGGATCGTTGCAAACGCTACCGCTGAGATAAAGCCTAGGAAGAAGTCGCCGCCCACTGCATGGGATAAGTGAATTGCCGCCATGTTATCACCGCCAAGAATCGGAGAACCGCCATCAACCGCTTGTTTAGCAAGGTCAAGATATTGTGGATTTTGGAATACCATAACGATAGCACCAAAACCGATAATGAACGTCAAGATATAGAAATACCCGATAAATCCTGTTGCATAGAAAACCGATTTACGTGCTTCTTTCGCATCACTAACAGTGAAAAAGCGCATAAGGATATGTGGAAGACCCGCTGTACCGAACATTAGAGCAATACCTAGAGAAATTGCTGAAATCGGATCAGATACCAATTTACCCGGTGCCATGATGCTTACGTCTTTCATTTCAACCGCAGTCGCAAACAATGTCTCGAAGTTGAAGTTATAGTGTGCCATAACCGCAATTGCCATAAATGTTGCGCCTGAGAGTAATAAGAAGGCTTTAATAATTTGTACCCACGTCGTTGCGAGCATACCACCAAATGTTACGTAAAGAATCATCAATACGCCGACCAATACAACTGCAATTTCATACTCAAGTCCGAAAAGAAGCTGAATCAATTTACCCGCACCGACCATTTGAGCGATAAGATACAAAATAACCGTTGCAATTGATCCAAACGCTGCTAATGTACGAATAGGCGTTTGACGCAAACGGTACGATGCAACGTCTGCAAACGTATATTTACCAAGATTACGGAGCTGTTCAGCCACCATAAACAAAATAATAGGCCATCCAACCAAGAAACCGATAGAGTAGATCAAACCATCATACCCTTTTCCGTATACTAGAGCTGAAATACCCAAAAAGGATGCTGCAGACATATAGTCTCCCGCAATCGCCATACCGTTTTGAAAACCGGTAATTCCTCCGCCTGCGGTGTAGAAATCTTTTGCCGTTTTAGTACGTTTTGCCGCCCAATACGTGATTCCGAGTGTCGCTCCAACAAAAATCAAGAACATGATAATCGCTGACATATTTAACGATTGTTTTTCTACTGCACCCGTGAGTGCTTCGCTGGCAAATATCCCAGCTGACCCAAGAAGTAAAAAGAGTATTGGTTTCATTATTCCCCCTTCGCTTTGCTTTTAATACGACGAGTAAGCTCATCGAACTCACCATTTGCACGGCGTACATAAATTCCTGTCAAAATAAAAGCACTGAGAATGACCCCAACACCCACAGGAATTCCAACTGTTGTAACTGAACCCGAAGAGAGAGGAGTTCCCAAAATCGACGGATCAAACGCAATCGTCAATACAAAACCAAAATAAATCACTAACATAACGATTGTCAATGTCCATGCGAATTTACTTCGCACAGTGACAAGCTGAATAAAATCTGGATCGTTTTTAATACGATCAACCATTTCTTGTTTCATAATTAAACCTCCTTAAAAGTTATAGTTTGCGATAACTCGGTATTCATCCCAGCTTGTATCTTCAGCCGCATTTTTGAATTTGTCCGGGAAATTCCCGCGTAAACGAAGCTGTAAATTTTTAACTGTTTCAGGAGTCCAGATAACATCAAATCCTGGTTCAATTGTCTTGCCTACAGTATAGGTACTTTTACTTCCGACATCAAAGCTTGCATAGTATGCGCTTGCCGTAACATTAGCACCCATATCTTTAAAGTTATAACCACCGCTTACTTTCCAAGCTTCGGTTCCAGTCATAAACTGGTGACGAGTAACCATCCCTTGGGTAAATGCCGGCATACCACCCCATGGAGTGATTGTACCACCTTTAATAGCAGCCGTATCACTTTCACTATTTTGTGAATAGGCAACTGCACCGTTCACATTACCATACTTGACAGCAAGTTGAACACCCAAATACAAACTGTCCACTTCATTTGCCAAGGAAGCACCGACATCGCTCTCGCTGATAAGTTGTGCTGAACCGGTCATTTTAATATCTGGGTTAAACAAACATCCCCAAGTAACATCTCCCTGAGCATAGAGTGCATTGAGAATGTCATGAGCGTAATAATCCCACACTTGAAGCGTTGTATTCGGAAGCCCTTTATAGATTGCAGCTACCGCTGTAACACCATCCGTTTCTTTGCCGATTGCTGCCATACCCATATCTTGGAAATGACCGCTACGATAACCTGTTGTTCCTGCTCCATAACCGGCAGTCAATGCCAATTCACCACCGGCATACGCATTAGCAAATGTGCCGTAATTGATTTTAGAGACATGCGCACCGATTAACGTCAAATCTTTGATATCATTGTTACTGACAACCAATGCTTCAAAGGTATTTGGCAGCATACGTGCATCATCTCCGCCCGCTAATGGCGTATTCAGTTCTTGACGACCAAATTTGACTGCTGTATTGTCAAATTTATACTGCAAATAAGCTTGTCCTACGGTACTATAACCACTGCTGGTCGTACTGTCAAAAAGTGTAGCATCATTCTCTTTAGCAACAGCACTTTTACTGTCTAGCTTATTCGTTGTATAGAACATAGCACCCATGCTAAATCCGTTAAGAGTGCCTGTTTCATATCCAAGCTTTCCGCCTAATGAGAGTCCATCACGAGAATAGTCCGCTGTAGCTCCGCTATAATCAATTGAACGGTCAATGTAAAAAGCACGGATTTGTCCGCTTGCTTTTCCTTCTTTAAACATACTAGCCAAATCATCTGCTGCCATACTGTTAACAACAATGATTGATGCTAAAAACGATAGATGTAATACTCGTTTCATTTTTGCTCCTCTTGGTTTCTTACACTGTCATCATAGAAAGTAAACGTAGCATGAACGTAGCATTTGATAAATTAGAAAAAGTAATCTATAAAAATCAAAATGAGACAAAAAAACTGAGTAAAAAAGTAACGTTATACAGAGCGCGGAATATCGATCATGTACCCTAATGCGCGAATATTTTGAATAAAATCTTCTTTCAAAGATTTTTTTAGACGACTTACTTCCGCACGTATAGTTGCATTATCCACGTACTCATCATCCCATATATAGGTACGAAACTGATCAAAATCAACGACGCGACCACGATTACGAGCCAATAAATCAATGATTTGCAATTGCCGTTTTGAGAGAGGATGTGTTACGTTATCACACAGTAAAGTAGAAGTGGAAGCGTCATACGCATAGCTCTTGGAAAGACGTGTATGGCTTTGGGGAATGAGACAATTTTGCATCACTTTATCAATGCGCAAAGAGAGTTCTTTAAGATGAAACGGTTTTTTGAGATAATCATAACATCCCAAATCATACGCACGACTAATCCCCTCGATGTCCGCTAAAGCACTGATGTAAATCGCGGGAGGACGAATTTTAAGGACATGAAGCTGTTCGAGTAAATCCAGCCCATCGATTCCCGGAACATTAATGTCCAATATGAGCAAATCAAAATTCTCGCCTTGAATACACACCAACGCTTCGCTCCCGTCATAGCACGTCACAACACGATGCCCTAATGTCACCAGATATTCGCTAATTGCTTCACTGAGCATTTGTTCATCTTCCAGTAAAAGAATTTTCAAGCATCCCCCTTTTTAGGAAACTGATAGTCGAAACGGGTATATTCAACCGTTGAGTCAATACGAATTTCAACCCTTTCCTCATCGCAAATCGATTTTACCAAACTAAGTCCCAACCCAAATCCATCGGTTTTTTTACGCTCCCGATAGTAGGCTTCAAAAATCTTATCCACATCCTGAATTTTTTGAGAGCGGCTCTCAACCCAAAATAAACACGCATCGACATTGGAGCTGACCCCCACTCGAACCACTTCCCCATTTTTAGTATATTTGATCGCATTTGTCAGATTATTGTCGATTACACGCTGAAGCTTTGTTTCATTAAAATGAATCCATGCAGGAAATTCAGGTTTTTCGTATTCAAAGGAGAGATTGGAGAAGTGGGCGACCTCATCAAAAAACTCAAGCCTTTTTTCGACGTATTCCGCCAAATCCATCGCTTTTTTTGGATACTCGATCTGATCTTTCTTCACCAAATAACTCAAATCATCGTAAATACTAAAGATATTTTTGACTGCCGCTTCGATTTTAGCCAGATAACGGTTACGTCCCTCGCTCATACTAAACAGCTCGATATTTGCCATAATCACCGAAAGAGGAGTGTGCGTTTCATGGATTGCATAACGAATAAACTGCTTATGCGATTCGAGCAAGCCTTGTGAAAACTCACGTTCCTCTTCAAGCGCTTCATTTTTTGCTTGCAACGCTTTTGTTTTGTGTTTCACACGATCTTCCAAATTTGCATTAAGCGCCCGAAGGGACTCTTTTTGCTCATAAATCGTTAATCCCATTTCATTGGCATATCCCGCCATTTTTTTGAACTCATTAAAATAGAGTTCGTCAGGGAGAATTTCTTTTGGCTTTTCATGCGCCGATTCAAAAAACTGTAAAAAACGCTCCATATCACGCGCGATCATACTGTTAATAATTTTCGAGATTCCCACAATAAATCCAAACAAAATCAACGCCAGCGTCGCAATCTCAACCATAATTTTAATCAAACGTGTTTTGGGTAAATTTTGAAATGAATTAGGAGTGCTTGAAGAGAGTGTATTAGTGACTATAACACCGTCTTGTGCTGTTTTTAAAAAATCTTTATACTCATCGTAAATCAATAAAGATGAAAAAATAAGGGTAAAAAAGAGAATAAAAACAATAGTATAGAAATTAAGTTCTCGTAAAGAGATACGAGACAACCTACGCTGTAACCACGACTCCATGCTATTCCTGTCAAATAAAATTGCTCCATTATAACTCATTACACCCGATTGGTTAAGAAAAACCGACTATAATTTCAAAAAATTCCCTCAAGGATCAACTTATGTTCGGACGCAAAGAACTCAAAACCTATACTGTCACTCCAGAAGAGATGGCAAGTTATCAATGGGCGAAAATGACCACAGCCAAAGGCGTTATGTGGATTAAACTTTACAGTGATGAAACTCCAAATACTGTTGCAAACTTCGCTGCAATGGTAAAAGACGGCTATTATGACGGTCTTAACTTTCACCGTGTAATCCCAGGTTTCATGGCGCAGGGCGGTTGTCCTCATGGTACAGGTACAGGCGGACCAGGTTGGGCGATCCCATGTGAAACAGCACTTAATACGCACCGTCACGTTAAGGGAACATTGTCAATGGCACACGCAGGACCAAACACAGGCGGAAGCCAGTTCTTCATCTGTTTCGCTGCAACTCCTCATCTTGATGGTGTTCACACGGTATTCGGTGGAATCGAAAAAGACGATGCCCAATCAATGGCAGTTCTTGACAGTATCGCTATGCGTGATGTTATTGAAAAAGTTGAAATTTTAGCTACTCGCGACTAATCATGCTAGTCCACATCTGTTGCAGTGTTGATTCCCATTTCTTTATGGAAAAACTGCAACAGGAATTCCCCGATGAAAAACTCATCGGGTTCTTCTATGACCCCAATATCCACCCATACAGCGAATATCAACTGCGCCTTTTAGACGTAGAACGAAGTTGTAAAAAACTGGGGATTGAGCTAATCGTTGGTGAATACGATTATGAAAACTGGATGAACGCCGTCCGAGGTTTGGAAAAAGAACCTGAAAAAGGTGCGCGTTGCGAAGTATGTTTCGATCGACGTTTCGAAGTAAGCGCACACAAAGCCCTTGAACTGGGTGAAAAATCCATGACCACCACCCTCCTCGTGAGTCCTCTAAAATCACAAGAACAACTCAAAAAATCAGGCGATGCATTTCATGCCTCTCATGGTGTCAAATTTATCGCTTTCGATTACCGTAAAAACGGCGGAAGCAACGATCAAGCCAAAGTCAGTAAAGAAGAACAACTGTATCGTCAAGACTATTGCGGTTGTATTTTCGGACTCACCATGCAGCGAGAAGGGCAACATCGACTAATGGATGAGATGTTTTCCCCTATTTCCAAGCAAGTTCTCCCTTCGTCCATTGAAGAACGACTAGCACTTTATACCCATCGAATGAAACTTGAAGATGAAAATATTTCGTACAAAATAATCAAAGAACGTTTTTTAAATTATCGGCTCATGCGTGCTTCGGTAAAAACAGGCTCTGAAATCATCCCCGCCTATCCCCTCTTCTACTCGACGATCAACCGAACATCAACAGAGGGGAAAATCGATTTTGAGATAAACAGTCAATTTTTCCTCAATCGCGAAGAAGTCCGTTTTATCACTCTATCTACGTTCAACACCCTCACCTCATCCGTCTATAAAAACACACAAGAATTGATGTTTAATGCACCCTCCATTGAGACTGAAATGGCTCTGCGTTCTCATTTGACCGAAAGTCCGTTTAATACTTCGGCGATTATCATCGTGGATGAAATACCAACCGCTAAAATCACCCTCCGCTTAGAGACAAAAACGTATGACGATACGAGAGAGAAGCTTATTCGTATTTACACTCATTCCCAATAAGCATTTTTACACACTTTATCTATCTCCATTCCAAACGAAGACGTTGAAGGGATATATTATAAAGGTAAATTATGTTTTAGCCGTGAATCGACATTTAAAGATAAAACTGCTGAGATTCGATCCAAGATTATATTAACTCTTATCAAATATTCGGACAAATGCATACTATATTTTTCAGCGCCCTCACTATTGACCTCTAATTCACTAAGTACATCCATAAGTGAGCGAATAAAATCGCGATGCTTTAAACAGTTTTTACATAGTTGGATATTTGAACACATCCCAGCATTCATTGTAAAATACGCCTCTTCCGTTGCAATACTGAGTCGTGTAAAATAGTTACTCTTAGGGCTATCCGGAAAACTCAGCAACACTTGGATTGTCCGAAACTGTTCTTGTGCTTTTTTTAGCATATTTTTCATAGTTATATCCTATTTGTTTTTAATACCACTATTATGACACAAAAAAAATAAATATTAGCATGTAAAAATATTATTTTATATTCAAATTGATTTTGGTAACTTTTTAATCACCCCTAGCACAGACCTTGCATTATAATGTCTCTATGGAAACTTTACTTTTATCAATCTTTTTAACCATTGCCATCGCAACGGTTCTCAATATCATCCTTAAACGTTTCGGTATCTCGCATATCATAGGCTACATTGCAACAGGGACAATCATTAGCTACCTCTTTGGCTTCAATGGACACGGCAATGATTCTTTAGAGTTAATTGGAGAATTCGGGATCGTGTTTTTGATGTTTACCATCGGACTGGAACTGAGTCTGGAGAAAATCAAAAAGATGAAAGATATCCTCCTCACCAACGGTATACTCCAAGTCGTATTCAGTGTTGTAGTGATCTTTTTACTCTCCCATTTTCTGTTTCATCTTGATTTCAACACGTCGCTTATCATCTCGCTGGCGTTTTCCCTCTCATCGACTGCCATCGTCCTCACCTATCTCAAAGAGTCCAAAGACATTCACACTCCGTATGGGCAAAAATCGATGGGGATTTTAATCTTTCAAGACCTCGCCGTTATCCCGATTTTATTGCTTATCACCTTTTTGTCCAACGATACACTCTCTTTGGGTGAGGTATTGGTTAAAACCGTTTTATCCGCCGTGATTGTCGTGGTATTTATGTTTACCATTGGTGAAAAGATTGTTAATGCACTTTTACAGTTTTCGGCTAAAACTGAACTTGAAGAGCTCTTTTTGGGTTCCGTATTTTCCATTCTTATTGGTGCTTCATTGCTTGCCCACAGTATGGGATTTACCTACTCTCTTGGAGCCTTTATTGCAGGAATGATTATCGCTGACACCCGTTTTAACGTTAAAGTCGAATCCGACATTGCAAGCTATAAAGATTTACTTCTGGGAGCCTTTTTCTTCGGTGTTGGAACCAAAATCAATATGCTCTATTTTTTAGAAAATATCCACATCATCACGTTTATTTTCATCTTTTCCATGCTCTTTAAAGCAGTGGTTATTTATAGCATCATCCGACGTAACTCCGATAAAAATACCTCTGCCAAAACAGCCCTTGCACTTGCGCAGATTGGGGAGTTTTCCTTTATTCTTTCCCAAGCAGGAATCAAAAATGGTCTCCTTGCCAATAACCACTACCAGATTTTTATTGCTGTTTCTATCCTTAGCATGACACTAACCCCTTACC
>JAGXHZ010000132.1 GCA_024635855.1 Sulfuricurvum sp. | reverse complement strand
CGTCGGCAGCGTCAGATGTGTATAAGAGACAGCAAAAGTCCTTTCGCACCATCCCCTCCCATTCCTGTTAGGATAACGCCTATAGCATTGGAACCAGCGATTTTAGCGACCGAATTGAGTAATACATCGGCAGAAGGTCGATGACCTGAAATTTTTTCGCCGCTTCCGATCTCAACATAATAGCGAGCACCTGAACGACGCACCACAATGTGATAATCACCAGGAGCGATTAATACTAATCCAGGAGTAATCGAATCACCGTTACGAGCTTCACGAACTTCCATCGCACACAGTGAGTTGAGACGCTGGGCAAATGGTCCTGTAAAGTTTGCTGGCATATGTTGAACAACAATTGTTCCCGGTGCGTTGCGTGGAAGTCCCATCAGTACATCTTTGAGCGCTTCGGTTCCTCCTGTAGAAGCACCAATCGCCAAGATTTTATTGGTTGTTTCTGCCAGTGAGGTGGTATTGGCTTGTGTAATGTTACGAAGAATATGCTGTTTTACTTTCACACGGGAAGCAATTTTTATTTTTGAAATTAGCTCATCACGCATCTCGTCTTTGCCGTCATAAATATGAGAATGGGGTTTAGGGACAAAATCAACGGCTCCTGATTCGAGAGCTTCCAACGTCGTCTTGGCTCCCGCTTGAGTTAAAGATGAGACCATAATCACAGGAATAGGCATATAATGCATCAGACGTTTTAAAAACGTTATCCCGTCCATACGAGGCATCTCGACATCCAAACAAACGACATCAGGACGTAATTCAACGATTTTATCGCGTGCGATATAGGCATCGGACGCTGTTCCTACTACTTCGATCATCTGGTCGCCACTTAGAATATCGCTCAAAACTGCCCGAGCCGTAGCACTGTCATCGACAATCAATACTCGTATTGCCATTTGGTTTATCCTCCTATTCTACAATCACTGCGAGAAGTGTACTTTAACAGCACTTTTCCCCGTTCCAGATCAAATTGGATCTTTCGACCGTTTTGACCGCCCACATCTTCTGCCACAATGGCATAAAGAGGTTATTGTGCTCTTTAGTGTATACTTAAATAGTCTATATTTATGGGCTTATGTAGATAGATTAACCCTCATGATCTACAAGTGTGAAAGTTGAGATATTAATCAAATATTAGGAACAATAAAATGAATAATTATCGTTTAGAAAAAAAAATTATCTCTTGTCTGATATTGGTATTTTTTACTAATACAGCATGGGCGGAAACACTTAACACAGAGTCTTCATCGCCATTTTCAAGTTTACAGGGTAATACTAACAATGATATAGATTTGACGCAGATAGGAATGATTTTTAAATTTGAACAGCAACGGGAAGTGATAATAGAAAAAATTCGCAAAACTGACGAAATGATCACTAAAGCGAGTAATCTCATCGCCCGTTCCCAGACAGCAGGAAATAGTGCTGCTGAAGGTATTGCCCTAAAAGCACAGCAAAAAGCGCAAGAGAACAAGCGGCAACTTAACTCAAAAAACTTCAAACTGACAAAAATATTGCATATGTCCGCAACCAAATGGCAGATAGAAGCGGTATCAATACCAAAATAGGCGGTATGGTGACACAGCACAGCGGGAGAGTGCGAGTCATCTCTGGTAAGCCTCCGTATGATGCTGTTCCCATAGACGATGAACATCCAGGGTATTTCGAGGAAGGCGATACGATCGAAACGTACGGTAACAGTCGTGCGGATGTGCAATTTCTTGATGGACGTGGGAGTATGACGATCGGGGAATATAGCCGTGTCAAAATGGAGAAAAAAGATCCCTTTACTGAAACGCTCTCTCTTGCTAAAGGAAAAATCCATACGGCTGTCGATAAAGCCGAAGTATTTGAATCATGGCTAGAGAAACAAGCGGCAATGGCCATAGATGATCCAAACAAACTCCTTGCCGATGATTTTGGAAAGATACGAGCAAAGGTAAAAAAATACAGCAAAAAGTTTGAAGTACGAACACCTAACGTCGCTATTGCAGTTCGGGGTACAACATTTGCTGTCAATGTGGATGATGCAGGAGCGACGACTCTGGAATTGATTGAAGGGGAAGTTGCGGTAAGCAATCTAAAAACAGCGGTAATGACCGTGCTTAAAACGGGTGAAAAAATTACGATTTCAGCGGATGGAATAGTGCATATTAATCCGCTGACACTCCCCGCAAAACCATGGTGGGAACAATGATTATCAAAGCGCAATGGATCATAGTCGTTACGATACTCATCACGCAGCTTCACGGCGGAGGATGTTCCGTTTCTCATTACGGTCAGCCTTCGGTGGCGGAGGGACCTACCGAATCCTATGTGGCACAGGACAATCTTTTTTCCCTAACTATCCCTCAAGGATGGTTGAAAGAAGAATCAGGCTTCCCCTATGATGATCCAAATGTCAAAACAATTGGATTAAAATTGATCGGACCGTATGGTGAGTACGGTGTTAAAACTGAAATAGCGTTGCTTTATTATCAACACGGAGGATTTTTTAACAATTACCAAAAGTATCTTGCAATGAAAGAAAACAGTATGGTAAGGCTGGATGATAGTAAAACTGTTTTTAGCAAAACAACGGTGGATGGAAAGAAGGGAATTGGCTTTAAAATTAGGAGTTATAAATTAGTTATTAAATCTGGATGGACACCACCACCCTTTAAAGAAGGGGTCATATACGAGATTGCACCTCCTTCCATACAGGTGAAAATGGTCGAACAATTTATTGTCGTTCCGGCAGAAGAAGGTTTTTTTGTTTTTCATTATAAAACGACTGAAGAAAGTGCAGATAAGTGTCAAGATGTTTTTTTACGCATGATCGCATCACTCCATTTTAATAATCAAAAACCGTGGCAGGGAGAAAAATGAAACGAATGACCAAGCTAGCTGTAATAATCGTCATGGCTGGATTGCCTTACAGTGTCCATGCCGGTGTGGAAGTGGCCGCTTGCTGCGATTCGAGAGGGTATTGCGGATATGGAGTTGGAAGCTCATGGAATGACAGTTACAACGGCACACGGTATCTGTGTAGATGTACTTCCGGCGGGGGATCATGCAGCCCAACGAATTCATCGGGAAGTTCGTCCAGAGGCTCCTCAGGAGGATCGTCAAAAAGTACGGGGAGCAGTAAAGACTTGTGGAAATACCAGATGATGCAGGGGATTGTCGAGGGCATGATGCAAGGCTTTATGAAAGGGCTGGAGAACGATCAGCGTCAGGCGGATGAGAGAGCTGAGCAACAACGGCAGCAGCAGGAGGCCGCCCGTCTCGAAGCCGAGCTCCAGCGGCAAAAGACCGAAGCAGAGAAAAAAGCGGCGAAGGAAGCATGGGATAAAAAACGTAAAGACGACGCGTTACAGCAAAAAATCCAGAAACAACATGAAGTTGAAGAGGCTGCTGCACTATCAGACAAGATGAAAAATGGATCGAACGGACTACAGCTGATTCCTATGGGTGGAACCAACTTTTTCGGTTCGGGAAACAAGGGATCCGGGGAACTGGCACTCAAACCTATGGGAACAGGAGAGCATGATGCTTCACAGATGCCGGCGTTACGACGGGCATTGTGCAGCGCCTATTTTTCGGATATAGCACGTAAAAGCAGTAATAACGAAGAGGCGAGATACTATAACGCTCAGGCCGATAAAGTGATGGGAGGGGAAAAATACGAGGAAGTGTGCAACGTCTCTGATGCTCTGCCTGAGGTTCCGGAAGCACCGACTCCCAATCCCCTCTGGACTCCTGACGAGATGGCATTTTTCAAACAAGTCGAAGAGGTATCTGCTCAGATGCAAGAAAAAGCGCTGCAATTGCAGGAAATCGAAACGAAATTGAGTGATAATAAAGAGAAAATTGAAGAAGCAAAAGCTAAAAAAGAGCAGGCCGATATGATTATCAAAGATCTTCAAACTAAAGCGGCATCGATCGAAGATCCTACTCAAAAAGCCGAACTCGATACGCTTCTTGCAGAAGCCAATGCTCTTTTGAGTGAGGCAGAAAGTACTTCAGGAACAGTCCAACAAGAGAATGAACAGCTTTTGGGTGACAAACAAAAAATTGAGCAGAGTATTCAGGATTCGAAGAAAATGCTTGAATCACAGATACCTAAACCAAAGACTATCAAAGGGGAAGAAAATGAAAAACGCTAGAGGGATTGTATTATCGGCAGCAACCGTGTTACTTATCGGAGGGTGCGCCACACAGCAGGAGATAGCGAAATCATATTATACGGCTAAAAACTACCCGCAGGCGATCGCAGTGTATAAGGAATCGAATATGGAGGAACCTAACAATCCAGCCAATGTTATAGGGCTAGCCAATTCGTATTATGCCAACCGTCAATACGGCGAGGCGATCGAATGGTACCTGAAATATAAGGCACTCAATCCGAACGATACCTCTATCGCCTGCAATCTGGGAACAGCCTATTATTATACTGGGCAGTACCCAAAGGCTTTGACTGTACTTGAAGCGGCCAATATCAATCCTCTCGCACAGCAAGCTGGTATCCGTGGAAGCAGGATCCGTGCCATGGGTGGCGTTTCCAACCCAGAATCCCCGTGTGTCCAAGTCCTAAATACACTGTATGAAAAAACCGGCCGATACGATATTGCCATTAGTAATATGAAGAAAAAGATCGATGCCGATCCTCGACAATCAGAGCCGTTTGTTAAGCTTTCATCCCTCTATTACGCCGCCGGCATGTATGATGATTCGATCACGGCAGCTAAACGGGGAATCGATTTGATACCAAATTACGCTGAAGCACATCAAAATATGGGATTATCTTACTGGAAGAAAACACAATACGTCAAGGCAATCGGTTCACTGCGTCATACACTGGAACTGAATCCTAACAATAGTGTTGCAGCGTTATATCTAGCGAAGAGTTATGAAAAAGTGAGAGAGAATCAAAAAGCCATTGAAACACTGCGTAAAAGTAGAATGCTCACCCCTTCGGTTGCTGTGGATGCTGAACTCGCCCGACTTCTCTATCGCTCAGGCATCTACAGTGAAGGGGCAGAACTCTTAAACCGTGTTATCGAAAAAAGCGTCATTATCGGTGTCGGTATACGGCTGGAAAGTGTCGGTGGCAATCCAATCATTCAGGGGCTGGAAAAGAATTCCCCTGCACAACGTGCTGGGCTTCGTGTCGGGGACCGGATTCTCCAGGCGGATCAGCAAAATCTAGCAGGATTATCGGTTGAAGAGGTAGTAGAAAAAATCCGTGGTGAATTGAATATGCCGATTACATTAACCCTTAAACGGGGAGAGGAGACCATCCAAAAACAATTGATACGTGAATCATTTTACAATTCTGATGTTGTATCACTTCTAGCATTGAGGAGTTTGATGTACCGAAAACTGGGAAACACCCAACAAGCTCAAGACGATGCGCGCAAGGCTAATGACTTGAGTCCTAAAGATGCCGCAATGGCGATGGGTGCTTCGGCATATGAGCGTGGGGATATGGCGGGAGTCCTTCGATACCTTTCAGCCGAAAAAGAAGATATAAATGCACGTGTACTGGAGGCGGCAGCGTATGCCAAAGGTGCAAATACTGCTAAAGCGCTGGAGTTACTCAGAGAAGTCGCTGTGCAGGATACCGATGAGATTAATATTCCGTTAAAGGAGGACCGTGAGGCACTGGTAAAAGCATTATCAGGGGTAGCGAAAGATTCCTATGACAAAGGTGTGGAGCTTGCAAAATCCAATCAGCCCGCAGCTGCACTTGATGCCTACTCTAATGCGTTACTTCTAGCTGAGAGTGAAGCGGACGCAAACATGATTCGTACAGAGATGTTTAAACTCTCTGCCACAGCTTCCGTTCCTCTTTCCGAAGAGGCACATCGACATATCGTTAGGGGTGAATTCTATGTCGGAGCAGTAAACTATAATGAGGCTCTAAACGAGTTTCGAAAAGGACTTGTATTGGCCCCTTTTGCTTCACGGCTCTATTTTAACACCGCATTGGTTGAGGCCAAATTGGAACGCTACCGTGATGCCTTGCGTCACATGAGCCTTTACCTTGAATCTTCACCCGATGCATCTGATGCACGTGCAGCCAAAGATGAGATGATTAAATGGGAGATGCTGATGGAAAGCCCTAAAGAGTATCCCTATTATGAGGGAAGCGGAGAAGCTGCTATCACTCAGGGGAGCAGTACAACACCAGAGCAAAATAATATTCGGGGTGTAATGCAAAATGGGCGTTAAGTTGATCCTCAGGCGATCTGAGAGAACGCTTGCAGGATGTATGGGGAGATCTCACAGAAGAAGAGATGAACTTAAACAATAGAATCTCTAAGATTGAAAAATATTTAGAAAAGTAATTTTACTTTTCTTTTTAGAAAATCGAGAGAGTTGTGAGCTCTTAAAGCAGCTCTAACTTATATAAAAACAATCGTTCTTTATACGATGGAATATCGAGTTCTTGACGGTATTTAGCGATCAAACGGCGTACCATTTTTACCCCGAATCGCTCTTCAATCATCTCATGCAATGTTTTATCACTAAACGGATCGTCTTTATTTTCACTCAAAACAAGCCGTTTCAAAAAGTGTTTAATCTCCGAGGTTGATACTTCGCCGATACAGTTGGAGAAAAAATCTTTAAATGGAAACAACCCACGCTCCGTTTGCATGTATTTATCCGAAATTGCTCTGGAAATCGTAGATTCATTAAAGCCCAGTTCATCGGCAACATCTTGGAGGCGAAGCGGTTTGAGTTCTCCTCCCATAAAAAAGCTGTACTGTTTCTCGATCAACACCAAGGCAACGTTATAAAGGGTTGCTTTACGCAAATCGAGAAGTTTGACGAGTTCACGTGCCTCTTTGAATTTTTGTTTGGCAAAATTATCGTATTTATCGATCATACTGACTTTTAAATCGGGATAAAAAGTATGATTGATCCGAATGTTCAACTCCGATCCCGAGAACTCAACAAACAAATCAGGAATAATTTGAGTTTCAGGCTCCATATACTCCAATGCCGGAGGGTTTTTGAGATGTTGCAGCACGTGTTTTGCATCTCCAAAACGGGGATTTTTGATAAATTTTTCCATCTTATCAAACTGTAGAATCATCGCTGAAAGCAAAATACTTAAATCATCATCCAGTTCATAATCATTGAGCTGAAACAAAAAGGACTCTTTGTAATCACATGCTCCCACCCCTGAGGGTTCCAAATGGGCAAACCGCTGACGTACACGCTCAACCGTATGAGAATCCGTATCGCATTGCTGGGCAATTTCTTCCACATTTCCCTCAAAATATCCTTCATCACTGATGTAATAGATGATCTGTCGGGCAATTTTTTGAGATATTGGGGTTGGGAAAAGAGGTGCGACTATCTGCTCATCCAGTTTTTCATACAATGAAGTCGAAGAGATACTAAGCCATTCGATTTGATCACTGGAAGCATTCGAAACATAGTTTTGAAAAGCACCGTATGCCGATGCCCCTCCTGCTTGTGCATTGGACTCTTCAAAACCTGATTTCATCTCTATACATGGATTTTCATTGGTAATAACTTGTAAATGTTTTTCAAGATCGTTGAGGGAACATTGCAACAATGGAAGCCATGTCTGCATCGAAAGTCGTGGGAGTTGTTTTTGTTTATAAGAGAGAGTTGTTTGCATAATAATCCACCTAAAATCTATAAATCTATCCAAGAGACTGCATATTTTGTTCTCAATAAGTATTATAGAGGATTATGAAAGATATAAGTGATTAAAAAAGAGGCAGATTTCTCGTCATCCCGTACTTGATACGGGATCCATCTCCTGGATTTAAGAGCACTGGATTCCGTGTCGTAGCACGGAATGACAAAATGCGTATATATACGTATTAATATTTAACCCGTACCAATCCATTTGGGGCGATAACTTTCATTTGACAAGCAAGACGTGCTTTTGCACTGGTTTCACCCACTGTTTTAAGCACCGCTTTTTCTTTATCATTGATAGGGCTCATAAACTCCATCCCTGATTCGATCATCACTACACAAGTACCGCATTCGCCATCACGACAGCCAAACGGCAATGCACTTCCCGATGCTTCAACGATATCTTGAATCGTTTTACCCGGTATGACGTTGATTGCCAAAAAGTCATTTATAATTTCTACACGTGTTGTCATCCCAACTCCTTTGTTAATTACATTATTTAGCCCCAAGGGCACCAATTCATCTTGATACGATATGCAAAAATCTCAGAAGAGTCGATATTATTCCCCCTCTTCTTGAGATTGCGCTAATTTCTCTGCGGCTCTTTGTGCACGATGTTCTTTGAGCCATTGCAGCTCTTCGGCGACCTCCTCGTATCCGTCGTCTTCGAGGGCACTTTCCAGTTCCGCTTCACGACAGCCGAAGGTTAAACCCTCTTCGATAAAGTTAACTTCATACACCCGAATTGTCTGCAAAAAATCACCGATTTTACGAACATACCCCTCGGCTCCCGCTTCAACGAGAGTATCACCAACCCCAGCATGCGGATAGGTTCCGTCATTTCGTATCGCTTTTACCAATCGAACCCTCTGTCCGACTCGGTAGAGAGATAAAATCTCATCTTTGGTTGACATCTTATAGAGATTGGTTTTTCGTGCCTCATCATTGATAGGCATCTCTTCTTCAGAATGTAATTGTGGCTTGGCTTGTACAGGCATGGACTCCATGACTCACCTCCTCTACATCATTACAACTTGTGGACGTTGCACACGTACCGCATCCGCTGGGTTTATCAAACATTTCCCAAACATCGGCAGCGGATGGGCTGTAACCGTTTTCAAAATTTTTATACACACTGATGAGAGCAAATTTATAGAACTCAAGTAATTTTTCATCACCGCCCATATCATGACCTTTGGATTTTTCGACCATTTCACCAAATTTTTTCATGATATGAAACCGTTTTGAATTTACAAGACGCTCATCGTATGCCAAATCGAAAAACTCGAAAAACTCCTCAGTGTCCGTAATCTGTTGAAATTCGTTTAACGTTCCCATCGTAATCTCCTTATAATCCCATCTCAATTTTGAGCTGGTTTGCCCAACCGATAACACGTTCTTCGGTCAAATCTTCTTGGTTCACATCATCGATTCCAAGCCCGCAAAATTTCCCGTCACGCTCAGCAAGAGAATATTTATAGTCATATCCATTGGTAGAGGTAAATCCATACGCCTCTGCACCTAAAGATACAAATAAATCATGCATTTTTCCAAGAGCGCTTAGAAAATGTTCCCCGTGTGTCTTCTGATCTCCGGCACCGAAGAAAGCCACTTTTTTACCGCTAAGATCAGGACTGTCGTTCCCAAGATCATATAATGGATCAACCCAATCACGTTGCGGATCACCCTGTCCCCATGTGGAAGAACCAAGGAGAAGAACATCAAACTCCTCAAACTGCTCAATCCCGTCAAAATCTTCTTCCATATCTATCAATTCAGAACCTGAAAGTTGTTCAGACAAAAGCTCAGCCGCTCCCCGCGTCACACCACTGCTGCTACCGAAAAATATACCTATTGTTGCCATTTTTTACCCCTGTTGACCATTACATGGTTTAAATTGTTCATAGATTGCAATCGCTTTAGCTAAATTTTTATCCCCTTCTTCGAACAATGCGTCAAGGGTACGAAAGCTAAAACGGTGTGCATCTTTAAAATACTTGTCAACGATGCAAATACGATCTGTAAGAACCGCGCATCGACCAAACCCCTCATGGCTCATCTCCATGATGACATTACACACAACACCCGTTTGGCGCTCGAACGATAATGCTATCGCTTTGTAGATCATTTTGATGTCATTAATCATCATCTCATCAATATCTGCGATTACAGGAACGGCTTTTAGCTCCTCCTTGGTCTTGACGTATTTCTTGATGAGTAATTCATCATCCGTAATTTTTGCCCAATTTCCAAACTGATCAAGCGCACGGATTTGGCGGATAAGTTCCACACCAAAAGGATTCATTGTTTTTTCTGCTTCCATAATTATTCTCCTACTGCCCATCGGTCTTGTCGAACATCGTGTTCGGTTTTCATTTGGATGATATTTTTAATCCACGGCGGCGGATTGCCATTAATCATCCCTACTAAAGTCTTGAGGACATCTTCGATTAACGTTGATTCATTCACTTTCATCGGATGAATCCCTGCACGAATCACTTTTGCCGCCGCCGTACCGCCGATACTCTCGCAGTACATGATGTTAACACCTTTCAATGCACGAACACGATAATCGGTTTTATCATCATCCTCGGGATCAGTACTGTCGGTTTTAATCACCTCAGAAACTTCATAACCGTCTTTAGAAACGTTGTACACCACAAACTCTTTTGCCCCTCCGAAGTGGGCGTTGATCTCTTCCATATCTTTGGTTGCAAAAGCAACTCGCAAAGCGCTATCCATCATGTCATTTCCCTCTATTGTGATTTTAGTGTTCATGTTTGACCTTTCTGAGTGCATTGGCTATTTCAAATAAAAAGTACGTACTTCCCTCATACAGCTGATCGTTTTTAAGCTGATTCCCTAACTCTTCATAATTGGGG
>JAGXHZ010000131.1 GCA_024635855.1 Sulfuricurvum sp. | reverse complement strand
TCGTCGGCAGCGTCAGATGTGTATAAGAGACAGCTGCCGCATCAACGGGAAATTCACAGGGCCCGAGGCATTGGTGCATTTGATAAAAGAGACATGCTTTTTTCCCTTTTAAGCAGCTTTTTTTCTGTACTAAAGGGAGTATTTCGTACAGCGAATCGAGAATATCGCGAGCACCGGTGGAAAAAGGACCAAAATAGCGAACATTTTTACCGGTGATAATTTTGCGGGTAATGTCAAATCGTGGGTAGGTGTCGTTTAAATCAACATAGATGTAGGGGTAGGTTTTATCGTCGCGTAAAAGAACGTTATACCGTGGAGCAAGCTGTTTTATGAGAGAGTTTTCAAGGATCAGAGCATCGTGCTCGTTTTCAACGACGATGTAGTGGAGAGATACGGTTTCGGAGAGCATTTTTTGGATGCGTAATGATAGAGTTGATTTGGGCTGGAGTGCCGGAGTGAGGGTAAAATAGCTTTTGACCCGCTTTGAGAGATCTTTAGCTTTACCGATGTAAAGAATTCGCCCTTTTGGGTCAAGGTACTGGTAAATTCCTGCATTGTGAGGAAGGGAGCGTATTGTGTCGATCATTCAAACCACTTAATCAATAATTTATCGTAGCTATTATAACATCACCTATATTGTTTTAATCTCCTAGGAATCAAATGAAAGCCATACTATTTTTTTTAGTCCTATTTATTTTGAACGGATGCGGATACAAAGCAGCGCCGTATTATGAAAAACCGTTCACAGAGGGAAAAAGCGTTGCGTTATGATGTTGTCATCATCGGTGCGGGTGTTGCGGGACTCTACGCGGCGATTGGACTTCCGAAACATTTAAAAGTTCTCGTAATCAGCAAATCGCATCCGTGGGAGTGCAATACCTATTATGCCCAAGGGGGAGTAACGACTGCGTATGATGATACGGATATACCACTTCATGTCTCAGATACCCTTGAGGCAGGTGCGGGAATGTGCAACCATGATGCTGTACAGTTTATGAGTGAGCAATCTCAAAAAGTGATACGTGATTTGATGCAGCGGGGATTTTTGTTTGACACCGATTTGCATGGAAACCTTCTCTATACCCAAGAAGCCGCCCATTCGCGTAATCGTATTTTACATGCAGGCGGAGATGCTACGGGACGTTATTTGCATCTGTTTTTGCTTCAGCAAAATCCTCATCCGATGCTAAGCAATGCCACGGTGACGGATTTATTGATGGAAAACGATAAATGCTGCGGGGTGGAAGTGTTCAGTGGGGGAATTAGAAAACTAATTTTTGCAAACAACGTAATTATCGCCAGTGGCGGGGTTGGATCGTTGTATGAGTACCATACCAATTCGCATGCGATCAGCGCAGACATCCATGGTATTTGTCTCGAAAAAGGGATTGCATTGGAATCCATGGAGATGATGCAGTTTCATCCGACTGTTTTTGTTTCGGGATCGGGTGCTCGTAAGCTTTTACTAACCGAAGCGCTTCGAGGAGAGGGTGCGTGGATTGTGGATGAAAATGGATACCGCTTTTTGTTCGAATACGATGAGCGAGGCGAAATGGCACCGCGAGACATAGTGAGTCGGGCAATTTTTGATTACAAACAGCGTACTTCCAGCCAAGTCTATATCTCATGCGCCCATTTCGATAAAGAGTATTTTCAAGGGCGTTTTCCGAATATTTATAAAGCATTGCAGGATTTGGGGTATAACCTTCCGTATGAACGTGTTCCTATTTCTCCTGCATTTCATTATGCTATCGGAGGAATTAAGAGCGATTTAGAGGGGCGTGTCCCCAATACCAAAGGGTTATATGTTATCGGTGAAGCGGCATGTACCGGAGTGCATGGGGCAAATCGTCTTGCAAGCAATTCTCTTCTTGAGGGACTTGTATTTGGAAAGCGTGTATCGGAAACTATTGTTGCTTCACCCGCGACGCCGTGTGTTGGAAAGTTTAGCCTTTCTACTATGTCCTTAGAGATGGAAGAGGATAAAGAGAAAAAAGACAGACTTCGTCGCATTATGTGGGATAAAGTCTCTATTGTTCGGACGCAAGAGGGCTTAAATGAAGCGTTGCGCGTCATTGATGAGATGTTGAGTTCTCAAGTCGGGCGATTGTTGAAATTACGACTGCTGAGTGCTCGTGCAATTGTTCAATCGGCATTAAAACGGACGGAATCAATCGGGGTACACTATATTGCTTAAGGGATTAAAAAAATGACAACTACCATTGCGCAGCACGGGGTCGATTTAGCGGTTCATCCGTTTGGATGGCTTTTACTGGCGATTTTCATCATAGGATATTATTTTATCGCGACGGAAGATAAATATCATCTTGATAAAGCGAAGCCTGCTTTGTTTATCGGGACGTTTATGTTTATTCTCATCGGGGGGTTTTATGCGTTTAACGGTCTGAATTTTCAGCCGTTTGAAACTGAAATTTCCCATCTGATTTTAGAGATTGCTGAGATATTCTTTTTCTTATTTGTTGCGATGACTTTTATCGAGGCATTGATCGAGCGAGGAGTATTTGATGCGCTCAAATCGAAGCTGATTGCCAAGGGATACAGTTATCGAGAGATTTTCTGGATTACGGGATTCTTGGCATTTTTTATCTCTCCCATAGCAGACAATCTTACCACCGCACTTATTCTTTCGACGGTGTTGCTGACGATTGAAAAAAAGAATAAAGCTTTTTTGGTTCCCAGTGCCATCAACGTCGTCGTCGCTGCCAATGCGGGAGGGGCTTGGAGCCCGTTTGGAGACATTACGACCCTGATGGTATGGACGGCAGAAAAAGGGGTTTTTACCGATTTCCTCTATCTCTTTCCGGCGGCATTTATCGGATGGTTAATAACCGCATATCTGCTTAGTCGTTACGTCCCTGATCTGGATCCGTTCAAAGACGGAGATCCTGATACGGCTGAGAAGATCGAGATTCTTAAAGGGGGAAAAGTGATTATCGCTTTGGGAGCTGCGACGATTGCTTTGGCTGTTATCTGTAAGCAGATAATGCATTTGCCTCCGATGTGGGGGATGCTTTTTGGGCTCTCGCTTTTGCAGCTGTACATGTACACACTCAAAAAAAAGCATAACCAAGATGTCGATATTTTTCGCGCAATGAGCAAAATCGAGAACAATACGCTGCTCTTTTTCTTCGGTATTTTAGCAGCGGTCGGTGCGCTTCATTTTGCCGGATTTTTAGGACATGCGGCGAAGCTGTACGAACTTTTTGATCCGACGATAGTCAATATCGGCATTGGATTCCTCTCTGCTATCGTCGATAATGTTCCAGTAATGTCAGCAGTGCTCAAAGCCAATCCTGCTATTGATCATGCCCAATGGATGTTGGTGACGATGACGGCGGGTATCGGCGGATCGCTGATCAGCTTTGGAAGTGCGGCAGGTGTTGGCGTTATGGGAAAAATGCACGGGATTTACACGTTTGCTTCGCATATTAAACTTGCATGGACGGTGTTGGTCGGCTACGTTGTTTCGGTCGCAGTGTGGTATTTCCAATTTTTGATTTTAGGGTGGTGTTAAAGAAATCCGCTAGGTGCGTAAGGTCAGTTATTGCTATAATTGCATTCTTAACAATTAAAAATAAAGGGAATCCTTGCGCTTTTTTCTCCTCCTTACGCTCTTTTTTTCATCGTCACTTTTTGCACTTATCAGTATTGCACCCGTAGACATAGGCTCCAAAAGGGGCTTCAGCGGAAATATTTCAGGATCGCTCGGCTCTAAAAGCGGTAATACCAATAAAGATGACTACTCTGTGGGCTTGCGATTGCAGTATGATGAAGGAGAGGATTATCTGGCATGGGGGACGCTTACCTACAATTACGGCGAATCTGAGGGGATAAAAAATGAAGACAGAACGTATGCTCACTTACGTGCTATTCATGCTCTGTATGAAAAAGATTGGTGTGGAGAATTCTTCCTCCAATCTGAACAAGATGAGTTTAAAGATATCAACGAACGTTCTCTTGTCGGTGCAAATGTCCGATGGCGCTTTTTTAACTCCGAAAATTTAGTCAAAGGATACGCTGGATTGGGTGTGTTGGCTGAAAAGATCGACTATTCTCATTCCCTTGTCAACCCTCATGAAAATAATACTCGAATTAACAGTTATGTCGCCTATACTAAAAATTTTATGGCAACGTCAAAGTTGAGTTATGTTGGCTATTATCAGCCAAAAATTGGTGACAGTTCGGATTATATCACGGCGCATGATTTGGAATTGATCGTGCCGATTTATGAAAAACTTTATTTGAGTGTGAGTGCAAAATACACGTACGACAGCCGTCCTCCCCTTGGGATTGAAAAACAAGACACCATGTATAAGAGTGCGCTTTCGTGGGAATTTTGATCATTCACAGCGGGAATTGAATAACATTTTAGAAGGTATTATTGCAAAAGAACTCTGCATACTTTGATGACTTCCAGAGAAAGAACGAGTATCCAAACAAAAATAGTGATTCCCGCTGCGGCAGCAGAAATATCTTTAATGATTCGAATTTTTTCATTAGACTTGGTTTCCATGAAGTCGCAAACCGCTTCAATCGCTGTGTTGAATACTTCTGCTGAAAGCATGACTCCTGTCGCGAGTATAATCAAGGAAGCGTCAACCCATGCATTAAAAATAAAAACCGGGATGAGGATGAGAACCGATATAACGATTTTATACATAACACTAAAATCGTACAGTACCGCAAAACGTAACCCTGAAAGGATGATTTTAAATTTCTGAAAAGGGTGATATCCATGCTCACCTGTGTCTAAAAATTTATTTTTCATGTGAATACTCCTGATTTTACTACCAATACGGCAATACAGCTCCAAATAATCGCAATGAGACTACCAGCAAGGACATCCGTTGGGAAATGCACTTGCAAATACATACGAGAAAGCGCAACTCCCAAGGCTATGAAGACCAATATTCCGCTCAACATCGTGCCAAACAGCGAAGGACCGTTATAGACAATAAGCCAGACTAGAAGGGTAAATACCACGATTTGAGCGGTATGGGCACTGGGAAAGGAGGGGTCGATCGGCAACTCGTTGAGGGAAGGAAAAAAATGAGGCCGTTTTCGTTCGAATTCATATTTGAGTGCATAGGTTGTCAGAACCGTCCCCCAAAATCCGATTCCTAAGAGTTTTTCAAAGTTTTCAAAATAGCGTGAAAGAAACAGTGTCAGGATAATATAAAGCGGCAATAAGACCCACAAAGAACCCAGCCAGGTAATACTCGAAAAGAAGTGATCCAGCGTCGGATGTTTGATTTTATGAAACCAGTTTAGCACGGCATGATCGAATTGTACCAGATGACCGTTGCGCATCAAAAAAGTCAAAGCGACAAAGGCACTTATCGAAACAAGAAGAATTACGGTGAACAGCCATCGCTCATCTGGAGTAATTTTTTCATTAAACGGCATAAACTCTCCTTCATTAATGGTGTATATAGTACTACACATAACGTAAAAAGCAAAATTAAACTACGATTAGGTATCATTTCATCCATACACAGGGTTTTTATTTCCCTTCAAAACATCTCTGTCCAAAGGCTTACCCGTGAAAGATGTCAACATAATCGTTCTTGATTTCGGTTCCCAATACACACAGCTCATTGCCCGTCGTTTACGCGAAGATAAAGTTTACTGTGAAGTGCTCCCGTACCACACTAAAATTGACGCGATCAAAGCGAAAAATCCGCAAGGGATTATTCTTAGTGGCGGTCCTTCATCGGTCTATAATAAAGATGCGTATGAAGTAGATCAAGGGGTGTACGCTTTAGGTATTCCCGTTCTTGGTATTTGTTACGGTATGCAGCGTATCGCCGTCGATTTCGGTGGTTCGGTAATTCGAAGCGATCACCACGAGTACGGCAAAGCAGAACTTACGATCGATATGACACAACAATCACCGCTCTTTATGGGATGTGAAGATGAGCGTACCGTATGGATGAGTCACTCCGATAAAGTAGACGTTCTTCCTGAAGGTTTTGTCCCTATCGCCTATTCTCCTAACTCTCCGTATGCGGCGATTGCAAATGAAGCAAAAATGGTTTATGCAATGCAGTATCATCCTGAAGTGAACCACTCAGAAGAGGGGTATTTGATGCTCCGTAACTTTGCCCGTACCATCTGCGGTATTACGGACAAATGGGATATGGGTCATTTCCTCAAAGAACAGATCGTTAAAATCCGCGCGCAAGTGGGTGAGGGCAAAGTTCTTTGTGCTCTCAGCGGCGGTGTTGATTCCTCTGTTGTTGCTGCATTGTTGTACGAAGCAATCGGTGATCAGTTGATTCCGGTATTTGTGGATAACGGACTGTTGCGAAAAGATGAACGTGAATCGGTTGAAAATATCTTTAAAGTTCACCTCAAAGTTCCTCTCGTAGTTGCTGATGCATCAGAGAATTTTTTGGGCAAGCTCGTAGGGGTTACTGATCCTGAGACGAAGCGTAAAATCATCGGGCATACGTTTATCGAAGTATTTGAACAAGAAGCCAAAAAACATGATGGAATCAAATTCTTGGCACAGGGTACATTGTATCCTGACGTTATCGAATCGGTTTCTGTCAATGGTCCATCTGTGACAATTAAATCGCATCATAATGTCGGCGGTCTTCCTGATTGGATGGATTTCGAACTGATTGAGCCGTTACGTGATTTGTTCAAAGACGAAGTACGTAAACTGGGGCTTGAGCTTGGACTTCCTGATTATCTGGTTAATCGCCATCCATTCCCTGGACCGGGTCTGGGAATTCGTATCATGGGTGAAGTCAACAAGGACGATTTATATATCCTTCGCGAAGCCGATGCGATTTTGCTCGATGAGCTCAAAGCAAGCGGCTATTACGCAAAAACATGGCAGGCATTTGCAGTACTGCTCAATGTCAAAAGTGTTGGTGTTATGGGGGACAACCGTACGTACGATAATACGGTATGTGTTCGTGTCGTCGAAGCAGTCGATGGTATGACTGCAACGTTTGCACATCTTCCGCATACGTTGTTAGAGCGTATCAGCCGCCGTATTATCAATGAAGTCAATGGCATCAATCGTGTCGTTTATGATATCAGCTCCAAGCCTCCTGCTACAATCGAATGGGAATAAGGGGGTACGCTTTTGCGCCCCATCTATCTTATCTCCAAAACTCCCTATGCGGGAGTTATTCATATCCCGATTCTCTCCATCCATTTTTTAACGCCTGATATTGATTTTGATCTTTATGAGGGGATTGTTGTCACCTCTAAACAAGGTTCTATTGCGTTAAAACACTATGCGCCTGACTGGGATAGACTTCGCGTGATTTGTGTAGGTGATTCTACTGCTCAAGAGGTCAAGCAACTGGGTGCAAAACACATTGAGTGTGCAGATGGATATGGAGTAAGTATTTTTAACGTGTTGCGACAATACAATGGAAAATGGCTCTATTGCCGTCCAAAAATGATTGCGTCTTCATGGCCAGTACGTGCGCGAGAAGAGGGGATGATACTCGATGAGGTAATTATCTATGAGACAACGTGCAATGAAGCCATGGAAAAGAAAGAGATTGCGGATAACGGTGTACTGATTTTTACCTCTCCATCAAGTATTGAATGTTTTTTGCAAAAATATCTTTTTAAACCTGAGCACGACATTGTAGTCATTGGAAAAACCACCCAAAATGCTTTGCCAGTAGGGATTAAATCAACTCTTAGCGAGATGACGAGTGTTGAATCCTGCGTAGAAAAAGCACGAGAATTAAGCTTTTTGAGGTTATAATTATTAACTCTGGGCGCAGCGAGTAACCGCAATATGAGGGTTCTACATATACAACTAGTCACATCCGTAGACGTTTCGGTG
>JAGXHZ010000130.1 GCA_024635855.1 Sulfuricurvum sp. | reverse complement strand
TTATTATCCAAATGCTTTTGTAAGTCGTGGTGTTGCCAATGATATTGAATTTCTTTTAATGCAACACCGTAATGACCTAAATCTCAATAAGAAACCCCCTCCTTCTACTCAATTTCTTGCAGTGATACCGCTGCCTAAAAAAGAACAAATCGCATCAGATACATCGTCGTACAACTATGAAAGAGTGTTTTTTCTCTCTATACTCGTAGTATTGCTTGCCTATTTTTTATGGAAAGCGCGTCTATTAAAAAATCTACAAAATCGTAATAAACTTCTTTTAAAAGAAAAAACAGAAATCCAAGATGCCATGCAATCCAAAAACGACTTTATTGCTATGATGAATCACGAAATTCGTGCCCCTATTAATGCGATCATGGGAATCAGTCATCTTATCTTAGAGTCCAGACTCACCGTAAGCCAACGTTCTCAAATTACTAAAATAAAAGATGCAACTTCCATTTTACACACATTGGTCAATGATATTCTGGATCACTCAAAAATAGAAGCAGGTAAAATAACCATTGAAAAAATTCCTTTTGATCTTAACACGATGCTGGATGATATTTCCAATATCATTGCCCACAAAGCAGATGAAAAGCAACTGGAATTAATTTTTGATATTGATCAAAGCGTCCCCAATAAACTCATCGGTGACCCACTCAGATTACTGCAGATATTGGTTAACCTACTCAACAATGCCATAAAATTTACCGATACCGGAAGTGTTATCCTTCGCTTGCGAGCTCAGCAAATTAGCCGTTTAAATCTAAAAATTCATTTTGAGATCATTGATACAGGGATTGGAATTGAAGCTGAAGCCCTAAAAAAATTATTTGCTTCCTACGTTCAAGCCGATGAAACCATTTCACGAAAATATGGCGGTACGGGGCTAGGACTTGCAATTTGTAAAAATCTCATCTCTTTAATGGGGGGAAGTATCCAAGTAGAAAGTCTTCCAAATCAAGGGAGTACTTTTTCGTTTGATATTAAGCTTTATTCCGATTTTGAGTATGAAAAACGTCGTTATCGGCTTCCAACAGCAGACTTAATGTCCAAAAATGGATTAATTTTAGATAGTAATACAACCAGTGCTGAAGTACTAAAAAGAGGATTAGAGTATTTTCATTATGAGGTAAAAACGGTCACTAACTCCGTTGATGCGCTGGAAGCACTAAAAAATCACTTTATTGATATAGCCTTTATCGATACACGTCTAGCACTCACCGGAGAATTTAAAAAAGAACTTCAAAATCGAATAAAAAATGACAATCTCAAGCTAATCTGGATGGGAGAAGATACTAAAAAAAGAGGAGGATTGACCCTCTCTAAACCATACAATCAATTGAATATTTTCAATACTATTTTATTAGCATATGGTCACTTGGATCAAGAAAAGCAAGAGCTAAGCAACAGTAAAAAACTCAAAGAAAATTTAAAAAAATTTGCTGGTGAAACCTTGCTTTTAGCCGAGGACAACGAGATTAACCGTTCTATTATCAAAGGCTTGCTCTCGGGTATAAATATCATCATAGTAACCGCTGAAAACGGAAAAGAAGCCGTTGAAATCGTTGAACTTAATTCAGATATCAGTGTTATTTTAATGGACATACAAATGCCGATTATGGATGGTTTTGAAGCTGCAAAATTAATACGACAAGATCATGAAAAAGATTTTATTCCCATTATAGCCGTTACAGGGAATACGTTTGAAAGTGATATTCACAACATAAGCAGTTCAGGCATGAATGGTCATGTCAGCAAACCAATCGATGTTAATACTTTTTATACCACCTTATATTATGCCTTTGAAAAATCGAAAAATCAATCCAAGAAAACACCTCATTTAGAACATATTGCCTAAGCATTTTTTTGGTACTATGGGCTTAACACTTTAGCTTAGATAACAGGAAACTCTTTTGGCATCACTTAAAACATTACTCCAAACTCAAAACATCAACGTTCCGGATGATTTTTTTGAAAAAATTGAAGTATATAAAACATTATTAATGCAATGGAATAAAATTCATAACCTCACGGGGGCAAAAAATATCGCCCAAATTGATGAATTTATCGTTGATGCAATTGCTCCTATTACTTTTTTACCTCCCATCAAAAATGCTATGGACATAGGAACAGGGGCAGGATTTCCAGGAATGATTTTGGCTTTTGCACTGCCGCAAACTCATTTTACGCTCGTTGAACCTCTCGCAAAACGTGCCAGTTTTTTGCAATTTGTGAAAGCCAATTTGGGACTTACGAATATAGATGTTAAAGCTCTCCGCGTTGAACAACTCCCCCCTGAATCGTATGATTTTATTACCTCTCGCGCCGTGACTGATACCAAGATGCTTCTCAAACTTTCAGAACCTTTTCGCTCAAAGGGAACGCTTTTGCTCTTTTACAAAGGGGAAAAAGTGTATGATGAAGTGGACGAATTGCTAAACTATCAAATCATCGAAAAACAAAATCGTCACTATCTTTTAATCGAGTCGTAAATTATGTTATTAAAACTGCTTCTTTTTATCGGTGTTATCACTACAATATATTATGTTTTTTTTGCGAAAAAGAAAAGTCTTACTTCGCCTAAAAATGATAACTCTATGGATGAAGCAATGATTCCCTGTGCAACATGCGGTGTCTATATACAAGCCAAAGAAGCACTCATGAGCAGTGGAAAATATTACTGTTCACCTGAATGTATGGAGAAAAAACAATGATACTTTTTGGTCATCCTCTTATCCCATCGGAACGTTTTTATCATGTCTCTTCAATTGAAGCGATTAATAATACTCCCTCAAACTCTGTTATTGCACTATTTTTTGAAGAGCAGAATCTTGATATTATTGCTCATTTACATCTTAATTCTATCCGATTTGCTCTGTACGTCAACTCTAATGTCCAAGCGGTTTTAGCGGAAAACCTCCGTGCGTCCTACCTTATTGTCAATCTCAAAAATGGTTCTGAAATTCAAAAAATTGCAGAGCACTATCTTTTTGATGCCAAAGTTTTGGGCTATTGCGAAGAAGAGGGAAATCTCGAAAAAATTATAGATATGCGACTTGATGGGGCTATTTTTGCAGAGGCAATTATTAAAATCACGTCATAATTTAGACGACAAAGGAATTCATCCCTTTGTCTACGCTAACGCTTCTGTTCTCTTCAACAGAGGGTTCACGTGCAGTAAACCGCACTTAGAATTAATCAATCCATTCCCGCTTCAAATCTTTATTCAAACACGCCAATATTTCATACCCGATCGTTCCTACCGCTTTAGCGTACTCATTTGCATTATCAAAAATCAACAGTTCATCCGTATCACTAGCGAATGTAGCACAGTCCATAGAAATGCGACCCAATAAACGGACATTATCAGGAGTAATGTATCGATTGGATGCAAGCCTGTCAAGTCCATTGGCGTATCCCAAATCGTATGTCGATACCACCTCATCAGATGATGCATCATAAAGTCCGTTATAGCCAACTCTCTCACCTGCTCGCAAGATGCGTGTAGAAATCTTCTCTCCCCACAACGATAAAACCGGTTTTAACTGCGGTTGAGGCAAAGAGTCATCCATTTGCAAACATCCGTATAAAGCAATCCCAACACGAACCATATCATCATTACACTGCGTAGAGCGAAATGTTCCTGCTGAATTGGAAAGGTGAAAACGAAGATTCCATTTATATTTTTTAGCGTACTTTAACGCCTCTTTTTTGAGCGTATCAAACGCATATCGCTGCCAAAACCACTCAGAGCTCAGAGTATCGGCACTCTTAAAATGACTCATAACTCCAACACACTCTAACCCCTGCACAGCAATAGCATCAAATGCCTTTTCAAGTTCATCCATCGCTATGCCGTTGCGATGCATTCCTGTATCCATTTTAAGCTCTACTTTTGTTCCTCGTGAAAATTTCGACAGGGAAGAAAGTGAATTGATGACATAATGAAATTTTGGATTAACAACCGTAGAAAAATCAGAGAGAATTAAAATATCCTCAAAAAATTCACTGATTCCCAATGCCTCACGCTCCAATCTTACAACCGCATGAGTAATCCCGTACTCATGCGCTGCCTGAGCGATTAAAACGGCTCCGTGACCATACGCATTGTCTTTTAAAACCACTGCAATTTTATCTTTTCCACCGACTTGATGTGCAATAATGTCAAGATTATTTTTAAGTGCCTCGCGGCTAAGTTTTATTTTTCCCATAACAAATTATAGTACAAGGTAAATTAATGCGCTATTTCCCCGCCGAATTTGAACTCCAAAGTTTTGTTCAACTCATTTTTCCTCATCCCCAAAGTGACTGGGTAGATTATCTTGAAGAAGCGCGTCAATGTTTTGTTGCTATTGCCTCGTCCATTGCTAAATATCAACCGTGTCTTATCATCTGTGACGATATTGATGTTGTCAAACGTTATTTTTCCTCTCACGATAATCTCATTTTTAGTTCTTACCAAAGCGATGACACATGGGCGCGCGATTGCAGTGCGCTAAGCGTCATTGACGAAAATGAAGATGAAGCTTTGTTGCTGGATTTCACATTCACAGGCTGGGGCGGAAAGTTTGACGCAACGCGTGATAATGCGATGAGTAAAAGTATCAAAAGCATCTATGGTGCGCGTATGGAAAAAATCAACCTTATTTTAGAAGGGGGAGGTGTCGAATCCAACGGTGTCGGAAGTTTGCTTACTACCGCAGAGTGTCTTTTAAACCCAAATCGAAATCCTCATCTCACTAAAATCCAAACTGAAGCAATTTTGAAAAAAGAGTTCGGTGTCGAGCAGATTTTATGGCTAAACCACGGTTATTTGGCAGGAGATGACACCGATAGCCATATCGATACTCTTGCTCGCTTTATCGATACCGACACTATCATGTACGTGAAATGTGAGGATAAAGAGGATGAGCATTACAGCGAATTGAAAAAAATGGAAGAAGAACTCCAAGCCTTACTTGATTTAGACGGCGAACCTTTCCGTCTTATTGCATTACCAATGACGCAACCTCATTTTTATGAGGGTGAACGGCTCCCTGCTACCTATGCTAATTTTTTGATTATTAATGATGCCGTACTTTTACCTGTCTACAATGATCCTCATGATGCTGAGGCAATTGCTATTTGCAAACGTGCATTTTACGGACGGAACATCATTCCCATCGACTGCTCTGTCCTCATTCGTCAACATGGATCACTGCATTGTGTAACCATGCAATTTCCCGAAGAGGTAGGGTTACGGATTCCGTCTTAACACTAATGTAACACTTTTTTCCTACAATATCTTCATATTGTCTTAAGGATTTAAAGTATGAAGAAACTCTCGCTCCTCTCATTGGCGGCGACGCTTACGCTCGCCTCTGAACCCATTACCATTCAAAAAATCACCGTTGAAGCTGCTGCGCCCAAAGCGGATAGTAAAAGTGTAAACTCGGATGAAATGGTTAAATTTTCCCGCCAAAGTGATTTAGGAGAAATGCTCTCAAATACACTTCCCGAAGTTACCATGGTACGTAACAGCGGAGTAGGTAACGATATTATCCTTCGCGGATTTCGTAAAGATAATATCAATGTCACGATAGACGACGCCAAAATATGCGGTGCCTGTCCAAACCGTATGGATCCTCCTTCAATGCACGTCTCTTCAGCCCAAATTCAAACCGTTGAAGTGCAAGAGGGACCGTTTGATGTCACGCAATTCGGAAGTCTCGGCGGAAAAATCAATATCGTCACCAAAGATCCTGAAAAAGGAGTTCACGGAGAAGTTTCCGCTACAGCAGGAAGTTTTGATTATCGTAAACTTTCAACCACTGTTGAAGGGGGCAATGATAGCGTCCAAGCTTTAGTCGGGTTCAGCCGTGAAACCAGCGGACAATATAAAGATGGGGATGGAAAAACACTTGCTGAACAAACGGATAAACTTGCGTTAAGCAATCCACAAAAATATGCCTCTGCTTACAAAAATATGGATGCCTATGAACGCAATAATTACTGGGCTAAACTCGTCGGAAATATCGGGGATAATCAAAAATTGACCTTCAGTTATTTCGGAGACCGTGCCGATGATATCCTCTATCCACGTTATCCGATGGATGCCAAGATAGATGATACCGACATGTTTAAAGCAAAATATCAATTATTCAATCTCTCATCATTATCGGATGAACTCTCAATTGAAGCATACCATTCAAAAGTAAAACATGAAATGGGAACTTATTTCCGTGCTCGAACCGGACCGACTTCTCCTATAATGATAGCGCCTGTTGATGCAAGCATAAAAGGGGCATCCATCGAAAACACTCTCAATCTATCAGGAACAAAAGTATCTGTTGGTTTAGATGCAAGTATTCGGAACTGGGATGGAACTCGATATTCAAGCAGTAATCCATCAGCGGTTACTATTTTACTCCCTGATGTGGATACAAAAAATATTGCCCTCTACACGAAAGCGACTAAAACCATTGGAGATTATGAAATCAATGGCGGACTTCGCTATGACGATACATCTATCGATGCCGATCAAACAAAAACAGGGTATTTTGCTGCACAAGATAAAGATTATAACGATCTAAGCGGCAATATCATGGTGAAATACAATCTCTCTTCAACCACTAGCCTTTTCACAGGACTAGGACAATCTACCCGTGTCCCAGATGCAAAAGAGCTCTATTGGCTTAATAGTACACATAATAATTTAAACGAAACAAAAAATCGTGAAATCGATGTAGGAGCGGAACACACTGTTGGTAATTTTCACGTAAAAGGGACGGCATTTTACAGTGACCTAAAAGATTTTATTTATCAATACAAAAATAGTGCTACAACCTCTACTTGGACTAATATTGATGCTAAAATCGTCGGATTCGACCTCCAAGCCGATTATATTCTCAACAACGATTGGCGTATCGAATCAGGAATGGCATATCAAAAAGGGTCTAAAAAAGACACCAATCAACTTGATAATCTGACAACACAAATACAAACCGATAAAGATTTAGCGGAAATTCCACCAATGAAAGGGCGTGTTGCACTTGTAATGGATACAGGTACTAATTACCTAATGACCGAATGGATCGCTGCGAAAGCTCAAACAGTTGATTCAAATAACGGAGAAAAAGATATTTCAGGATACGCTATTTTAAACCTTAAATATGGGCATGATTTTCAAAATGGTTTTTCTCTAAATACTGGAGTCAACAACTTCTTTAATCGTACCTATGCTGTCAACAATAGTTATATCGGAAATGAGCTTATCACCAGTCTAAGCACTACCGATCCACTCGTTCTTAACGAACCGGGACGCAACATCTACGCGACCGTAAGTTACAAATTCTAATCCCATCCATTCCCCTTCGACAGGCTCGAACGGGTGATTAAAACGCTTCCACTTTAAACGTATCCTTATCCACATAATAAGTATCTTGGAAATCATATCCCCTGGTGTTGAGGGGTTTGGTTCGGAGTTTTTCATTAAAAATACGATCCAATTTACTGCGAATTGCAACAAAGACTCTTTGTTCTTTACCACTGAACCCTTCGGTTTTTTTCTTCATAACGCTCAATGGATTAATCGGTGCAGTCCCATCATACATTCCAAAATGCAAATGAGAACCCGATGAAAGTCCCGTTGAACCAACATAACCAATAACTTCACCCTGCTTCACTTTGGAACCTGAATGAATCCCTTTTTTAAACCCTCGCTGATGCGCATACAGACTGATCAATCCATTGGAATGGCGTATTTTAATCGTTTTTCCATATCCATTTGAATAACCGACAAAACTTACGCGCCCCTCACCCGTTGCCAAAATTTGCGTCCCCGGACGAGCTCCGAAATCAACTCCGACATGAGCACGATAACGATGTAAAACCGGATGATACCGCCGCTTCGTAAACCCCGAAGTCATCCGTGCATTACGAATCGGAAGTTTAAAAATAAACTTCTCAATTTGAGCTCCTTTGGTATCGTAAAAATGTCCGTCGCTGTGCCGGTAAAGGGCGTAGCGTGTCCCTCCGATTTCAATCATCGCACCCGAAACTTCAGGCATGGAAAAAAGTTTTCCTAAACGATATTTTTGCTCATAAACAATGACGAGAGGTTCACCCGATTTGAGATCTTTTTTAAAATTCACCCGTCCTTTGAACATTTTTACAAACGTTGAAGCCAAATTTTTGGACCCTGTCGCATTAAGAATGTCATCATACGGAACGCTGCTGATTTGAGTGTAAAGAACTTTTTTATAGGTTTCACTGATGATAGGAATAACCCTCATAGTGTAACGATTTTTGGAAGTTAAATAAATTTGGAGCTGCAGTTCATCATTGAGCGGAATAAGGATTTGTTTGATGGTATTTTTGGAGCTTACCAGCATCTGGCAGTTGGCAGTATAGGGAATATCTTCGGTAAGTTTTTGATCCTCTTTGTCCATATTATAATACAGAGACAAAGGGAGTTTTTTATGTTCTAAAAAGGTGAGAAAACTCTCTCCATTATTCCATTTAAACGGTTTTACTTGTGAAGCAAAAATAAAAATGGGCAACAATAAAAATAGAAATATTCGACCCATCATCATCCTTAAACACTGTTTTTTTGCAAAAATAGTCTTAAATGATAGCAAAAAAACTGTTTACAAAGTCTCTATTGGCTATAATCTATCACATTTACCCTAACAAAGGTTACCCTAATGCGCATTTGGTTTTTTTTACTCATCACGCTAGGAATGCTTGAAGCATCCTCTATTTCAACACCGCTATTGGACGTACAAGGGCAACAAGGCTCGATCGAAGCACCCGAACTAAAAGTTGGAATGAGCGGTTTTGTCGTTCGCCGTTTTGATGCTACCCACAGTTCTATCATTTCAAATGCACGTGTCACACAGATTAATCCTTCCTCCAATCGGGCACTCGTTGAGTTCTCTCCCTACGACGGATTACGTCAAAATTCTCTTCCCAGCGGTACATGGACACCAAAAGCCGCAGATGAAGTCGTCATTGCCTACGATTATGGTCGTGCTTTGCTTATTGCCCCCAATGATGATACCTATGCAGCAGTAACAGCAAGTATCCCTAACGTTGAATGGGTTCACCCTGACCTCTATGCTACGTATCTTTCCCTCAAAGGACATCCAACACCTTTAGTGGAAGATTTTCGCCATTTTTGTACCTCAGCTTCTGTTGGTTTACTCTTTATCCAAAGTGCCGAAACTCTCTTCACCCTCGACTGTAAAAATTTTGTACTGCTTCAAACTGCCGCAGCTCACTCAGCCGGCAAAAATTCCATCACCCCTTTTTACACTCGTGTACCTACAATCCGTGCCGCATGGTGGGGAGAGGGCAGCTCACACTTAGAGTCTTATGAACCTTATTATCTTCAACAGATTGCTTTAAACAACCCAAAAAATAAAGAATTATATGAACTCTACAAAGGTAAATTTGGCGAGAAAAGTGCACTATTACGCAACTTTGATCTCAAGGATTAATTATGTTCCCAAAAGAAGCTCTCTCGTATTTTCAAACGCTTATCGGTCATGAAAATGTTTACAGTGATAAAGCGCATCTTATTGCCTATTCGTATGATGCAACACGTGAAAAATTTGAACCTGATGCCGTACTTTTCCCTCGTCATGAACAAGATGTGAGCGATATATTAAAATATTGTAATGAACACCGGATCGTTATCGTACCTCGCGGAGCAGGAAGCGGATTCACGGGTGGAGCGCTCCCCTCTTCAGGTGGAATTGTTTTGGCGTTTGAAAAACATATGAACAAAATTTTAGAAATCGATATGCAAAACATGGTTGCCATCGTTCAACCGGGTGTCGTCAATATGGAGTTGCAAAAAGCTGTAGAAGAAGTCGGTCTTTTTTATCCGCCTGATCCCGCAAGCCAAGAGTACTCAACGATCGGCGGCAATGTCAACGAAAATGCAGGCGGAATGCGTGCTGCAAAATACGGTATTACCAAAGACTACGTCATGGCAATCCGCGCTGTACTTCCTAACGGTGATATTATAAAAGCTGGTAAACGAACCATCAAAGACGTCGCAGGATATAACATCGCAGGGATTTTAATCGCCTCCGAGGGGACACTCGCCGTCACTACCGAAGTTACCCTAAAGCTCCTCTCTAAGCCCAAAATGACCAAAACAGCAATGGGAATTTTTCCTGCCGTGAGTGTTGCCATGGAATTCTTGGATAACCTCACTATCCGTGCGGTAGAGCAGGTTTATAAAAAAGGGTTACCTGTCGAAGCAGGAGCGATTTTGGTCACCGACGTGGATGGTAACCTCGAAGAAGACCTTGATTTTCAACTAAACATCATCGAACAAGTATTTCGTGAAAATGGGTGCAGTGAATTTAAGATCGCTCAAAACAAACAAGAAGCAAGTGACTTGTGGTTTGCGAGGCGTAACGCCAGTCAATCGCTCTCGATTTATGGCTCCAAAAAAATCAATGAAGACGTCACCGTTCCCCGTTCAGCATTACCTGAACTGTTGGCAAAATTTAATGCCATTGCTCTTAAATACAACATTAACATCCCCTGCTTCGGTCATACCGGAGATGGAAACGTTCACACCAATGTCATGGTCGATGGCAAAGATCCTGAACAAGTCAAAATCGGGTATGAAGCGATCCGTGAAGTATTCCAAGCCACCATCGATTTAGGGGGAACACTCAGTGGAGAGCACGGGATTGGTCTTGCTAAAGCTCCTTATATGTCCATGGCATTTACCCCTGAGGAAATGGCACTTTTTCAATCGATTAAAAATGCTTTTGATCCTAACAATATTTTAAACCCTGCCAAAATGGGGCTTCACTAAAGATGAGATTCAAAGCGATATTCAAACATCTAAAGACATTTTTCTTCTTGATGTTTGATAGTGATATTACGGTCTATGCCTCCAGTCTTAGTTTTTACACGATTTTTACCCTTGTTCCCTTACTTATCATTTCCCTCAGTCTTATCGCAAATGTCCCTGTCTTTAGTGCTCAATATGCATCAATGCAAGTATTTTTATTCGATAATATTATGCCGGTTCAGACCGAAGCAATGGCTGGATACTTGGAATCATTCTTTAAAAACTCTGTCCAACTTGGAATTATTGGCTTTTCAACAATGATTATCTCTTCAATGCTCTTTTTTCAAAATTTTGAACACATTGTAGAGAAAATTTTTCACTCTCCGCAACGTGGTATTTGGGAAGCAATCACTACCTATTGGACCCTCATTACCCTCACTCCTATCGTTTTGATTGCTTCCATGAGTCTTAAAGCCTATTTGGAAGCGAACATCACAGGCTTTGCCCTAAACGCTCTCTCTATTTTTCCTTTTTTATTGCTATGGGGGATTTTCTTTCTTATCTATAAAATTGCTGTTAATGCAGATATCTCACCAAAAGCTGCCGCTATCAGCTCTTTTATCGTCGCATTGGTTTGGGGATTAGCAAAAAACAGCTTTGTCCAATACGTTTTTTACAACAAAACCTATGCCACTATGTATGGCTCACTTTCCGCTCTTATCTTTTTCTTTTTATGGATTTATGTTTCATGGATTATCGTTATTTACGGGATGAAGCTATGCTATTTGATAAATCGCAGTGCCAAGCGTTCCGATACCCAAAATACCTAACGCCCAAAATGCCGCCTTATGGCGCATCGCTATTAACGCTATAACAATACTCGCATACCCAATCCACACCGGAATCACTATTTTATGAACGTCCCCAGCACCAAATAACGCTATCAAATACGGATCGAAAAAATCTCCCCATGGTGTAAGATGCAGTACTAAAACAGCAGGGTAATAGAGATTAAAAAGAAGCGCAAGAGGAATCGAACCCATATGCCACCATCCGAACGTCCCAAAAATCGCCAATGAAATGGGCAGCATTACCAGATAACACCAAATGTGTAATGCCAAAAAGATTTGCCATGGCTTCCACTCTTCGTAGTAGCGGACAAAAATAAAAATAGAGAGAACGCCGAAGCTTGAAAACCAAAAACCAAGTGAGAAAAAAAGTTTTGGAAAAAATGCCAGTAGTATTCCGACAGTAATAAATAACGTCTGCATCGACACGATCTTCATCCCGCGATCATAAAGCCAATATCCAACCGCAATCATCCCGAAAGATCGTACCATCGGAGGAATAAACTCCAATGCCCACAAATAGTAAAATAACAATACAAGTACCATAAGAAAAAGATCACGATTGCCGTGGCGATAAGGAAAATAACGATTGTGAAGCCATCGATACGGCGGACGAAGGAGAAAATAAGCGATAATACTCAAAATTCCAAAATGATACCCGCTAATCGAAAGGATATGGCTAATCCCCATTGCCCCAACCAAGGTCTGAAATTCTTGACTCATTGGAGTAGCCACAAACAACGCGCCATAGAGTTCTTGCGTCATTTTATCCGTATGCATAGCTGCGATATGTCTATACCATTGCTCTTTGAGACTAAGCTGTGGATATACCTCAATGATGGATGCACGTGCATTAAATCGACTGAGGTAATCCAAAAAAGTAACATTTTTAACTTGAAGTTCAATCAACACTTCTCGCCCGCGTAAATCACGTAAATAAGGGCTCATAATGCATCGGCACAGCGATCCATTATCCAGCTGTAACTTCATCGAGGTTTTCGGTTGATCGTGAACCAGACGAACTTCCTGATCGATCACTTCTGCACGAATCAGAGGATCATCGAAATGTTTTAGTTGCGAGTAGTTGTGATATTCATACGTGAGGGAAAGTGAAGCAATAAAGAGAAGAAAAAGAACAAAAAGGGAACCGCTTTTAAGATCGAAAAGATCAATGCGTTCAAGTTTTGACATTAGATTATCGGCATCGAAACATTCCCTGAGCTCATACTATCATCCATATTCATGTTGGCACTTTTCATATCAATACTTTCATACACTATTTGTGCTGCACCAAATGTCGGTTTATCCACAAAGCGGGTGAATTTTTTCTGAAAGACCAGTTTAATATGCCCCGTCGGACCATTACGCTGTTTCCCGATAATAATTTCTGCTTCCTCTTCTTCTTTTTCGGTGTATTTGGAAATAAATTCTTTCCCGGCAGAAATTGCCTCTTTTTCCCGCTCTTTTTCCTCTTTATAGAGATAAACATCATTACGATAGACGAAGAGAATGATGTCCGCATCCTGCTCAATAGAACCCGATTCACGAATATCACTGAGCATCGGACGTTTATCCGAACGCGATTCGAGACTACGGTTGAGCTGAGAAAGAGCGACAATAGGGATTTCAAGCTCACGGGCAAGCATCTTGAGTCCCCGTGAGATTTCACTGACCTCTAAGTGACGATCTTTTCCCCCCGTACCGTTCATGATTTGGAGATAGTCAATGACGGCGAGTTCAATCTCTGGATGACGGCTTTTGAGCTTACGTAATTTCGAGCGAAGCTGATGGATATTGACCGAACCATGATCGTCTACAAAAAGCTTAGAATGGCGCATCTTGTCCACCGCATCATTAAGACGTTTATACTCTTCAGGAGTCATATCTCCGACACGAAGACGCTGAAGCTGTATTGAGGTCTGTACACTTAAAAGTCTGAGCATCAACTGCTCTGCGGGCATTTCCAGAGAGAAAAATGCTACCCCTTTCCCTTTTTCGAGAAGATTTTGAACCATGTTAAGAGCGAAAGACGTTTTCCCCATCGCAGGACGCGCCGCAACAATAACCAAATCTCCTTTACCAAATCCTGTCGTCATTTTGTTTAGTTCCGCATATCCGGTATCGACACCGACCAAAATCGCATCACCGCGTTCACGCATCTCTTCGATATACGCCATCGTATCATCGGTAATTTTCGGAGCGTCTTTAAAATCAATGGATTGAGAATTTTGGGTAATCTCATAGAGCTTTTTTTCGACCAAATCAACAACATCATTGCCGTTTAGATTCTCTTCGAGCGTTACCCGTTTGATTTCTGTGGTTAGGGTGAGAAGATGACGTTTAATCGCCTTATCTTTGATCTCTTGAACGTACGCCGTGGTATTGGAAATTGGATTGGCGGTGAGAATTTCCACCAACACCCGCTCATCAAATTTTTGCTTCCCACTGAGTTCTTTTTTAATAAACTCTTCATCGATAGGAAGATCACGATGTGCGAGAGAGAGCATAGCACGGTAAATTTCTTGGTGCGCCGCGAGATAAAAATCTTCGGCATTGAGTACCGCTTCAAACTCGTCAAACTGGGCAGGATCAAAAATGATGGAACTTAAAACAGAGCGCTCGAAGGCTAAATTATATAATGATTCTTCCATTAATCTTCCTGTGCTTCCATTTTTTCTACTTCTTCGATAAACCGATCGACGAGCTTCTCTTCATCCAGCCGTGCTACGACTTCACCCTTGACCATTACCAACCCTGACCCTTTGCCATACGCGATTGCAACATCGGCATGCTTGGCTTCTCCGATAGCATTGACAACACATCCCATTACCGAAATATCCAGCGGTTTTTTGATGTGTTTCGTCCGCTCTTCGATTACTGCAACCGCACTGACCAAATCCGCTTCAATCCGTCCGCACGTAGGACATGAGATGATATTAACCCCCTCACGTGCCACGCCGCTGTCTTTTAAAATAGCACGTCCTACTTTGATCTCTTCTTCAAGCTCACCCGTAATCGAAACGCGCATCGTGTCACCGATACCATCGAGAAGCAATGCCCCAAGTCCGATAGCACTTTTAATCGTCGCATGAAAAATCGTTCCAGCCTCCGTCACACCCAAATGAAACGGATAGTTGTTTTTCGGACGTAACAACCGATATGCTTCTACGGTACGCTGAACATCACTCGCTTTGAGTGAGACTTTGATGTCGGTAAAGCCTAAATCTTCGAGAAATTTGATGTTATATTCCGCTGAGGCAACCATCCCCTCTGCCGTTTGACCGTAACGCTGTTCAAACTCTTTTTCCAAACTCCCCGCATTTACACCGATACGGATAGGAATATGACGCTCTTCACACGCTTTGACAATCTCACGAATACGTGATTTTTCACCGATATTTCCAGGATTAAAGCGGATACAATCAACGACTTCCGCAGCAATAAGTGCTAGTTTATAATTAAAATGGATGTCGGCAACGAGAGGGAGAGAAATTTGTTCTTTTATCGCTTTAAGCGCACGCGCATCTTCTTCGTCAGGAACCGCCACACGAACGATGTCACATCCGGCAAAATGAAGGCGATTGATCTGCTCAACCGTGCTTGCCACATCCGATGTACGCGAATAGGTCATTGATTGTACTGAAATCGGAGCATCACCACCGATGGCAACATTTCCGACGTAAATTTTTTTGGTAGGGTATCGTGTAATCATAGTGAAGATTGTAGCTTGTTGGATGTTAATTTTACGTAAACTCTATGGGGTCCATATCGATTTCACATAAGGGTGATTTGATGAACTTAATCGAACGGATAAGCTCCGTGCTTTTATCACTGCGAAGCAAGATTTGAAATCGATATTTGTCCGCAATTTTTTCAATGGGAGAAGCCCCAAAACCTACAATCTCGATGGTGGGCACTGTTTTCAAAATCTCGACCACTTTTTCCATTTCACTTTTTGCTTTTATTCCATTTTTATGGGCGAACAACAATCGTGCTAATTTCTTGTGCGGAGGATACCGCCCTTCTCGGATTTTAAGCTCATCTTTTAAAAACATCTCATAATCATCCAAATATTGAGAAAAAAATGACTCGTTAAAACTTTGTACAATAACAGTAGAGTCATTCTTTCTCCCGCTGCGTCCTGCGATTTGGACAAGGAGTGACAATGCTTTTTCCCTCGAGCGATAATCGGCTTGTCCCAACAAATTATCAATCCCCATTACAACTGCCAGTGCAATATCATGATAATCATGCCCTTTTGAGAGCATCTGCGTCCCTACGAGCAAATCTATCTCACGATTATTAAACGCTTTGAGCACTTTGGTGAGTTTGTTTTGCGTTGTAATCACATCACGATCAAACTGCTGTATTTTCAGCTCATCCAAATTTTTCTCAAAATGCTCCACCGCTTCCGCCGTCCCCAACCGTGTCGTACTTAAATGACCGCTTTGGCATTTTGGACATACTCGTGGCAATACTTCCGTATAGTTACAATAGTGGCATTTTAAGGCACGTGCATTACGGTGCAAAGACATTCCAACACTGCAAAACGGACATTCGATCACATACCCGCAACCATCACACACCATCGTTTTAAAATTCGCACGCGTAGGAATAAATACGATCCCCTGATGACCTGCCGTAAAATTTGAAACAATATGTTCATCCAAAAATGGAGTCAATGCCTCGATAGAGGGCTCATAAACAAAAGAACGCTTGGAAGTATAATAACCACCGCGTAAACGATAAAAAGGATATTTAGCGTAACTGCCCAAACTCGGCGTTGCACTCCCTAACACTACAGGAATTTTTAGATTTGACCCTATGTAAATCGCCATATCTCGTGCATTGTAACGTGGACGAGAAGAAGATTTGTAGCTCTCATCATGCTCTTCATCCACCACAATCAATCCTAAATTATTAATAG
>JAGXHZ010000129.1 GCA_024635855.1 Sulfuricurvum sp. | reverse complement strand
CACCAATGCACCGATACGGTTACGCAATCCCTCAAGCGGAGTCAGTACCTCTTTTCCGAAGAAAAGGTTCAATACCGAAACAAAAACGATAACGACAAGACTTAATGCGATGAGAAGGATGGTTTCCGTTTTACTGATTTCAGCATCATTTTTTTCCAATGAAATCACCAAATCCATGACCCCGAGAACATCGCCGCTTTGAACGTTGGTATGACAGGCAAGGCATCGATCCTCCGCGACAAGAGGCTGCAATAGACGAATGGAGTGTTTTCCATTCGTATTCTCAATTACCTGAGGTTTTTTGCTTTTAAAAACTTCACGGATCAAAGGTTCATTCGTAAATTTTGTATCGGGTGCAAGCAATTCGATAACCGCTTGAGATTTCTCCACTTTTAGTGCCTGAATACCTTCGATTTTTTGCGCATTCGCAATTGCTTCGGCAACGACTGCCGGATCTCCGGCAAGCATACTCCCCGAAAGCGTTTGAAAAATAGATTGACTGAGCATATTCAGAGAACGTTTTGCCGTTTCATTGGAAAAATCATGAAAAGTTGTTGTTAAATACCAGTAGATTGTCCCTAATCCTAAAAAACTAAACAGTAACGTCGTAAAAATTATTTTTGATTTTACGGTATCGAACATATGTAGACCTCGTTGTTATAATCTGTGGAATTATTGTACCGTATATTGATCGCCTTTACACGGTAAAGTAACAATTCCGTGAAATGTTTGCATTTTTATCGGTAAGTTCATCGGTCTACGCATCGAAATCGGATCAACTTTATTCACACTAAAATGCAAATGCGGGCCACTACTGTAGCCCGTATTACCTGAATATCCGATGAGATCGCCTTGTGCAACTTTTTCTCCTATCACCGCAATGGCACCGTTTTGTTTTAAATGGTAATAGTTGCCCATAGTTCCGTCATTATGCTCAATAATGACATAATTGGCATATTTTCGATACTCTGCACTTGCCCCTCCGACATTGTTACTCCCTTCGGATCCCACAACAATACCTTCCCGTGCCGCATAAATCGGTGTCCCTACCGGAACCGGAAAATCAACCGCATAGGCGGACAAACCTTTGTGCGACGTCTCTCCATGATACCCTTGAGAAACCTCAACGTTTATACCTTTTGAAAAAGGGAGTTTATACAGATACCTATCTTCATGTATGGCAAAAGCCGATCCTCTCACCCACCCGTACGATGAGCGATAATCGACCCCTACTCCGGAAGTGATACGAGAAAGCTCTAACACTCTCTTTTTACTTTTTCCCGGAATCTCGATAAATAAAGGAATTTTTCCGGAAGGTTTGAGATTGTTCAAATATTCAAAATCAATACTCATCGTCACTGTATAGGGATTGAGATTTTCCGCTTCAAATTCATATCCGCCTACTCCGTTAGACTCCGCACTTAAGAGGACACTGTTACGCGAGCCGATTTGTGCAGTTTTTTTCACGTTGTACGCTTCAGAGCGTTTCAAGATTCGCAAATGTTCTTCATATGCTTGTTCCTGCTCAATAGCGATTTGAATACTCTTTTGCTCCAATACCTGTTCATCGCACAAAATTTCCATACTTTTAATTGAATGATGCGGATAATGTTGGCGGTAAAATGCAATCACTTCGGAACGGATACGAGGGTGATGCAGAGGATCTAAAGGGAGAGCCACCAAATCTTCAAAACTCTGTTTATCTCTTTGAGCTATTGCGGTGGTCAACGATTTACGGTAGAGAAGATCTATCGATTCTTTGGTTCGTGCGAGTTCTCTCAGTTCTTGGAGATACCTGATTAATACCTCTTTGTCGATCTCCTTGGCGGCTGAAAGTTTTTTCCCCGTATTTAACGTTGTTTCCACCCCGTTCAAAAAATTGCGTAACAAACTTTTATTCGGTTCCATCACCGGTTTTTGACTTAATTTTTCAATCGAAACCGTACTTTTTTGGAGCGGCTCAACAAGGGTATCAAAAAGGAGTGGCGACACTGCAGCAAACACTATTTTGCACCCGATCATTAGTAAACCGATGATACGCACCAAAACTATCCCTCTTTTCTTTTAATTCTAACATTATTGCTCTAAGGCTATAATATCGTCACATTTTAACAGTGGGGTAAAGTAATGTCCGTAAAAATTTTAGATGTGATAAAGCCGGGAGTGATTTTCGGTGATGATGTACAAAAACTTTTTGAAATTGCAAAACAAGAGGGATTTGCCCTCCCTGCGGTCAATGTGGTCAACACCGATTCGATCAACGGTGTCCTCGAAGCGGCCAAAGTGGTTAATTCTCCCGTCATTATCCAGTTTTCCAACGGCGGAGCGAGCTATTATGCCGGAAAAGGGATCAGTAACGAGAATGAAAAAGCGGCCATCGCCGGAGCGATTGCGGGTGCACTGCACGTTCATGCCATGGCGGAGCTCTACGGCATTCCCGTCATCTTGCACACGGATCATGCGGCACGCAAACTTCTCCCGTGGATCGATGCCCTCCTTGATGCGGGTGAAAAATATTTTGCACAGTACGGCAAACCACTGTTTAGCTCTCACATGCTTGACCTCTCCGAAGAGAGCCTCGAAGTGAACGTTGCGACGTGTGTCGAATACATGAAGCGGATGGATAAAATCGGTATGACGCTGGAGATTGAACTCGGAGTCACCGGAGGGGAAGAAGACGGCGTGGACAACAGCAGTATCGACAATGCCCTCCTCTACACTCAGCCTGAAGATGTCGCCTATGCGTATGAGCGTCTCAGCGCCGTGAGTAAGCGATTCACCATCGCCGCATCCTTCGGAAACGTACACGGTGTCTACAAACCGGGGAACGTCGTCCTCACCCCTATCATCCTCAACAACTCCCAAAAATACATCCAAGAAAAATTCGCTACCGCTTCCGATAAACCGGTGAACTTCGTATTTCACGGCGGTTCAGGCTCTACCCACGCAGAAATCCGTGAAGCGATCGGCTACGGTGTTATCAAAATGAACATCGATACCGATACCCAATGGGCAACATGGGAAGGGGTCAAAGATTATTATGAGAAATACAAAGCTTATCTCCAAGGGCAAATCGGAAACCCAGAGGGGGAAGAGAAACCAAACAAAAAATATTATGACCCTCGCAAGTGGCTCCGTAGCGGTCAAGAAACATTGATTGCACGGGTCAAAGCGGCGTTTGATGATTTGAACGCAATCGGTCGAAATTAAGAAATTAAACTTTCCCCTAAATGGGGAAAAATAAAGGCAGTTTATTTAGTGTAGGTAATTTTTGCTTTTTCGCGAAGTGAAGACATTTTTTTCTCCATCGTTGCTTTAAACTTATCCATTTTCAAACGTTGTTCGATAAAGTTTTTCACATCTTCAAATCCAAGTTTTTTCGCCGCTTTTTTATCTTCAACATAGATAACATGGTAACCGAACTGGCTTTGTACCGGAGCAGAGGACATACTCCCCTCTTTCATTGCAAATGCAGCATCATTAAATGAGGGAACCATTTGTCCGCGAGGGAAATAACCTAAATCCCCACCTTTAGCTGCACTTGGTCCGGTTGATTTGGATTTAGCTTGAGCTATAAACTCATTCTTGAGTTTCTCTCCGCTAAGTCCTTTCATACTTCGGATAACGGCTTGTGCTTCTGCTTCGGTTTTAACCAAGATATGGCGTGCACGAATTTTTTCTTTGTCGACAAATTCATCCGGGTTCGCATCAAAATAGGCTTTTACCTCTTTGGCATCGACTTTAATCGCTTCAAATTGTTCTTGTTCCCATACTTTTGCGGCAAGTTGTACTTTTAAACGGTTGACCAATGCTTCCAGTTCTTGTTTATACTCTTTCGAATCAAGAACACCCGTCCGTTTAGCGTCGTCATAAACAAGTTCTTGAGCGATCATCCCTTCGATAATACGTTGGCGCAATTCATTTTGTTTATCAGCCGGTAGAGAGTCAAAACGTCCTTGAGTCCCTTCCATCAATACTTTATTTACTTCTTCAGAGGTAATTTCATCCCCGTTAACAGTTGCCAAGACAACTGCCGATGCAGACTGTGCACCCAACAATAAACCCAAAATCCAAGCGGCATAATATCGCTTCATTGTTATCCTTGTATTTGTCCCCTCTATTCAAGGGGGATTTGATTTCGGCATTATAATACATTTGTCAGTATAGTACGCAAAAAACAATCAAAATTAAACGAGATTTCCCTCACCCTTTTATCCAATAATTTTTAAATGTTACAATACGGCTAAAAAATGGGATACTCAGCATGAAGAAGGCGACAAAAAAAGAGATTGAAGCTCTTAAATCAGCTCTTTTGGAACGATATTCCGAAGCGGTAACAGAACTAAGTTATACCAATGCTTTTGAATTGGTCATCGCCGTATCACTCTCTGCCCAATGCACCGATAAACGGGTAAACCTCATTACTCCTCCATTATTTAAAGCGTTTCCGACACCTCAAGACCTCGCCAATGCAGATATAGAAGAGGTAAAACGGCTAATTCAAAGTTGCTCTTTTTTTAATAACAAAGCCATTAACCTCATCACTATGGCAAAAAGAGTGGTGGAGGTCTACGGCGGAGAGGTTCCCTTAGATGAAAAAGAGCTTATAACTCTCGGTGGAGTGGGGCAAAAAACAGCCCATGTGGTTCTTATCGAATACACTCAAGCCAACTTGATGGCAGTCGATACACACGTCTTTCGTGTCAGCCACCGTTTAGGACTCAGCGATGATGTGAGTGCCACTGCTACCGAAGCAACCCTCGTCAAAAAATTCAAAACAAATCTTCATCAATTGCATCAGGGTCTCGTACTGTTTGGCCGCTATATCTGCACGGCCAAAAACCCAAAATGCGATAGTGAATGTTTTTTAAATGCGTTCTGTAAAAGTAAGGATGGCTTTAAACCCAGATAAGATACAATACCCGTATGAAAAAATACTACTTATACCTTTTAGTGCCAATTTTTTTTACAGGGTGTTTTAACGAGCGTGGAGTGAGTCTACGTTACTACAACGATTGTGAAGAGTATTACGATGCTCAGGGTTATTATCATAAGCAGTGCGATAAAAACATGTTGGATTATTCGGATATTAAAGAGGGGTTGCAACCTAATTCAAATCCGAACCGAGGCAGCGTTAGATAAGACATTATTTAATCGCGATAAAAGTGGCAAAATTTGCCCATCGAAATAATACTTCACACGTTTTAAACCCGTTGTTTTTTGCCATTTGAATATTTTCATTCATGGTATAAGGGATCAGGACGTTTTCGAGCGCTTCGCGTTTTTGTACAATCTCATATTCGCTGTACCCCTGCACTTTTTTGAAATCATAATAGCAATCAATCAGCTCTTTGTTCAGTTTCGGATCTTCGCTCACCACTTTTTCACTGAAAATAAAAACGCCACCCTCCTCTAGTGCATCATTGATCGTTCGAACTAACGTATCACGTACCATCGGACGGATAAACTGCAAGGTATAATTGCTGATAATCACTCGCGCTTTCTCGTAAGGAAAGAGGAGGATATCTCCCTCATACAACTCAATACCTGAGCCATAGACTTCGATTTTTTTTCGTGCATGTTCTATCATTGCGGGAGAATTATCGATACCGACCAAACGAACCTCATTTTTTTTATCATGCGAGCGTTCAATCTCAAGGAGCAACGATGCGGTTGAACATCCTAAGTCGTATACGGTCCCCCCATTGGAGAGGGCATTAAGAGCAAAGCGACGGGTAAGCGATTGCGACTCTTTATAAAAGGGGACAGAGCGTAGAAGCATATCATCAAATACCGCGGCGACATCCGCATCAAATTCAAACTGTTTGGATATAGGTTTAGTAAATAAGGTATCGGTTTTCATAAGGGTAATTGTAGCGTAAAGGGGAGTAGTTTTGAGGGGCACACTAAGTGACGAAACAAATGTTTGTGCCCCTCATAAAATTAAAAAGCAATTTTCAGTCCATTAAAATCAAAACAAGGTTGCAGGTGAGTTCTCTTCATTTTTTTTCCCTTTGCCCGGCAAAGATTTGGTTTCACCGAAAAAAGTGATCTCATTTTCACGTAAAATTCGGATAATATTGGTCGTTCCGGGGGTTCCGATCGGATATCCCGCCGTGAAAATATAGGTATTTTTTTTATCGATAATATTGCGCTTCAACCCACTTTGGATGATGTCACCCAGCATATCTTCTATACGCCCTTTTTTAATCAAATACGCCGGAACGACACCCCAAACGATGGTCAGCAATCGTGCAACCCTCTCTTCGTGCGTCGCCGCATAAATCGTCATTTTCGGACGGTAACGGGAAAGTTTTTTCGCGGATGCCCCCGATGAGCTCATAGCGATAATCCCCTCCGCATTGAGTGAATCTCCCAACCGAACCGCCGATTCGTTGACTCTGTCCATCGCATCATCGTAGCCAAAATTAAATTTTTCAAAAGGGTAAATCTCCTCGATTGCCTGAATCGTGTTGACCATCGTCTCAACCACCAACACCGGATTGTGCCCTACGGCACTCTCTTCAGAGAGCATCACCGCATCGGTTCCATCCAAGACCGCATTGGCAACATCGCTAATCTCCGCACGCGTAGCGGACTCTTTTTCCGTCATTGAGAGAAGCATTTGCGTTGCCGTAATAACCGGTTTGGAGTGGGCATTGGCTTTGTCAATCAACATCTTTTGGATCGTCGGAACACGATAATAAGGTACTTCTATCCCCAAATCACCCCGTGCGACCATTAATCCATCGGAGTGGCGCAAAATTTCATCGATGTTCTCAACCGCATCAAATTTCTCAATCTTTGCAATCAGCTGCACCTCTCCGCCGTACGAGCGGACAACCTCTCGGGCATTGATCATATCCTGAGCATTTTGGACAAAAGAGATTGCCATAAAGTCAACGCCGTTCGCAACACCCCACCCGATATCCCGTCTGTCTTTTTCGGTTAAAATATCGATTCCCAAACGGGTATTAGGAAAATTGATCCCTTTATTCGAAGTGAGTTTACCTTTGTTTTCGATAATCGCTTGAACATACACATCATTAATATCGACAATACGGGCACGAATTAATCCATCGTATAAATAGATGAAATCTCCTACATGCAGCATCCGAAGAATATCGCTTTGATTGATCGAAAGGCGGTAACGGTTATCACCGATTTTCTCCCCTTCGCATGTCTCGTAATGAAAATCGATACAATCGCCACTTTCTAAATTAAACTCTTCCCTCAGCTTTCCGACACGGATTTTCGGACCGCTGATATCTTGCATCACCCCAACAATCAATCCTGTTTGACGCATTGCAATCCGGATATTGGCTAAAACCTCAGTGTGATACTCATAAGTACCGTGAGAGAAATTGAGGCGGAAGACATTGACCCCGGCTTTGATTAAAGCGGCAAGCGTCTCCACATTATCAGATGCCGGACCGACCGTTGCCAAGATTTTGGTTCGTTTTTGCATTAAAGACTACCCATTAATAGATATTTTCGGAAATAGTAACACACTTTTAGGTCATTCAAGAAACCATTCCTATCAAGTTTTAGCCATTCTCCGTGTTTTTAGAATAGATTAAACGATGCGCCACTTTTTTGGGTAATATAACATCTACCATATCCTTAAGGAGGATGTATGCGTTTTACGGTTGATGAATATGCCAAAACTTTTAAAATGTCCAAAGAGATGATCCAAAATAAACTTCGGACCAAACGTCTTAACTATATTATTGAAGGGGGCGTTACCTATATTATCGTCCCAAGAAGTTCTTTGGATGAAGAAAAACGTCAAGAGCTTGCACAGAATACCAAATCCGTCCCCTCTATGCCCGCTCCTCAAAAAACAACGGTCGGAATGATTATCGCTTTGTACCAAAAAGAGAATCTGCAATTAAAGCTCAAGATCAAAGAGCTCGAATCTAAAATTGATCGTCTTGTCACGGATAAAGAGCAAATGCTGATTGCCGAACGTGAACGGATCGAAGAGATTTATACCGCTAAAGATGAACAACTTAAGAATCTTTTGGAAGTCATTAATACAAAACTTCTCCTCTCACGAGATAATAGTGTTCATGATGTTGATATTACCTCTACCCCTCCTATCACCCCCTCTCTTTCAAGTGGAATTATTGAACTAAAGCGATATCTTAAATTCATCGGTATGGGTTCAGAAGAGCGCAAAGCCATTAAGCGTCGCTTTGAACTCTCCTACGGAAGTGATATCCGTATTATCCAAAAAGAGGGCGAATTCTACGTCGATCTTTCCAAGTACGACTATACCGATTTTCTCTCATAAGGGATATAGTCCCTTCCCTTTCTAACGTTTCCTACACAATTTCCCCTTCTCTTCAGTTTTTTTAATACACACCACGGCAGCACATCTTCAATTATCACCCCTTTTACTCTAATTCCTTTCACTTACTGCCATAAAACAGCTAAATTAATGCACGGTTTATCGTATATTTAATACGTTTTAATGATTTTTAATGTTGGTATAGTTTATGCTACATATGTTTTTATGTAGTTAATATACACATAGTGATTATTTATACGATATTTTAATTATATTTTATACGTTTTAATGTTTATTTTAAGAAAAGGATATTACAATGGAGCGATGGAAATGAGTGATCTTTTTAATCTTCTTCACAATGCCGTAGAGGCTGGGCGCAACGGTAAGAAGATTTCCCAAAAAGATATGGCTTCAGAGCTGGGAATTTCTATGCGAACGTATCAAGACTGGCGATTGGGAAACGCCAAACCGCAAGCTGCCAAAGCTGTACTTGAAATGCTTGGGATGCTTGAGGATGATGAAATCATTCGTGTAGTACGAAAAATCAATAAGTTAGGAAACAAATCATGAGCAGTTTGAGTGAACAAGAACGTATCGGGTTGGAAGAGGTATTTTTATCGATCTCTTCATCGCAAAATTTTGTCCAAAAATGGTCTATTTGGAGTAGAAGCTTCTCCCTTGATTTTAATACTAAAAAATTGGTATTCCCAGTCACATTAACTCAAAGTTCAAAAAAATGGCTAAAAAATAGCCTAAAAAACCACAAAATCACAAAACTATTCAATAAAATACAAAAAAGAAGAAAATTTTAAGGTAAGAGATATTAAAGTATTCGCGGCTAAAACACTTTTCCCTCTGTTTACACGTGTGTTACGGAGGCTTCTGTGTTATTCGCATATCTAAATTAAGGGCAATAAATGAATAAAGCACAATTCGTAGAATTGGTTCAAAAAAGCGGTAGTTACAAAACTAAAGTTGAAGCTGAAACAGCTATTAAAGCTTTTACTGAAGCGGTAACTGCAGCACTCGTTGCAAAAGAAGAGGTTTCTTTAGTAGGATTCGGAAGCTTTACGTCTACTCTCCAAAAAGGGAAAAGCGGTAAAGTTCCTGGTACTAGCAAAACTTATAGCACCAAAGACAAAATGGTTCCTAAATTCAAACCGGGCAAAAGTCTTAAAGATAGTGTCGAGGCTGGCAAATAATAGTTTATTGAGCTACTTAATTATTGGGAATTATTGTACTATTTGATAGTACAATTTATTTCCATAATTTTTCTCTCTAAATTTTGTTATTTGCAACCTTAAATGGGTTACTAATTCTAAACTTCATTTCGACTTCGTATATCGCAGTTCTCAATTCTTCATTTTCTATAAATAATACATTAATCTTTTCGTTCAGTTGCTTCTTGTCCTGCTTAAGCTTCTTGATCTCTTTATTCTTTTTTTCAAGCTCTTTCTTAGCCTGCAATAATTGATTAGCAATATCGGTATCTTTTTCAGCAGTAGCAACCGATAAGCCTTCATATTTACCTATTCGTAATTCGAGCATGAGTGATTGGATATGTTCAAGTTCTTTGTTCCTGAATGAAGCTTCACTGAGGCCCTTACCAACTGGGTCAAGTTCTTTGGTCTTAGCACTGACTGCGGGAATACTCTTTATCTCATGGTTTTGTTCCAATGACTTCACGGCCTGTCGAATCAAGCTTATGGCTCTTTCTTTTTTCTGTTCTGCATCTTTGTTTAAATTAGGATTGCCTCGCTTTCCCATTATTTCTCCTTTCTAATCTGAACTTTGTTATGTAAGGATGCAAAGAGAGCCGCCCTATGATGCGAATCCCTCGCATTCGTCTCTTCTCCTATCTCAACCTGTTTTTCCGCTATCGTCAGGTACCTATCTACTTGTTCAAGATAGTAGCCTTCAAGATCCGAATCAGGAATCAGGTCATCACAGTCCAAACATTCTAAATGGTTTCCACAACTAGCAACATCGGGGCAATAACCAAGATCGGCTATCTTATGGGCTCTTGGATTTGCTAATAAGTGCTCTTCATATTTGCCACCTATTCCATTAACTATCTTCCCTTTTACGAAAAACCTACTTTTCATATCACCCTTCGCTTCCAACAATCTCTTTTGTTCGGAAATCATAAAACTTTCCGATGGAGCAGAATACGCATCAATAGAATCGTAAGTTCGATGATTTGCGATCTGTTTAAGCTGTGGCGTCGTCCATCCCGCCTCCATTCTCATAGTAATACCAGTTTTTTTGAAATCTCTAGGAATTGCCCTGCATGATTCTTCAATTTTAAGACTACGTTGTATATTCTTTAAATAATCAGCAAACATATAAGTTGATACAATTTGGATACTTTTGTTTGTAGCATGCCTATACGTTAATAAAAAACCTTGTTTCTTAACTTCTATCTGATTATGATGACTTATATTTTGTTGATTTTCTATTAACCTAAACAACATCTTCTGCATAGGTTCTTGAAGATTAAGAAACCCCATTTTATATTCAATCTCACCTTTGTTGGTAGAGTTTTTGACTATAGCGTGTTTGATCGTTGCCATGTCATCCGTCAATTGTTTAACACAATCAAGCGGATAATTCATTGTATCCTCGGGCCTTGTAGCATAAAGTCTCATAATCCAATAGGCCACACACATATGCAAAGGTGCAGTATCAGTCTTGAAATACGCATCCAGTTTATCTAGGACATACTGATCAATTACCTTGTACTTGCTATCCTTTGATTTTCGGTCATAGGGGTTTTCGATGGCTTCTGCACCATCAATATGAGCCATAAATGAGTGCCCATTCATCATAATATGAAACTTTAAAGCAGCACTGAGCAGTTTATGCTTGTACGCGTCTGATATGAGCTTATTGCTCCGCCTACCTATTTTATTGTCTAACCACATAATATAGCTGGCAAACGTATCTTTTCTGACCTGATGAAGGTTAAGGCGATGTTCTGAAAGGAACTGATAGTAAATCTGCAAATTTTTTGACATATTCTTACCTACTCCTCGATTCAATCCAACTATGGCAAAGAGCTTTGCAAGATACTTTCCATTGACACCTTGACTATCAAACTGCTTGAACGCTATGGTGTCTGGATGTGATTTATTCGAACGCCTATCAAGTACCCATGAATCACTCTCAAACGATGAAGTCGAGAACTTTTGAAGCGTTGATACAAGCTGTCGTTCGGCCTTCTTTTCATCGTCAGATTGTTCATTGAGTAGCTTTTGAAATGTAACTTTCCAAACAAATGCTGTCTTTTCTACTGCTGACATCTTCTTAATTCCTCAGTTGTAAGTTCATGAACTAAACCCTCGTATGAATCCAAACGATGTTTTTGGATGATATATTCCGCCCATTTTGTGTACTCATCGCTGGAGATTCCATCAGCTTCCAAAGACACTACCATCGAAGCCATTATCACCTTTTGGTTGTCTCGGAACTTTCTCCATGTATTCAGATATGGCACATCTGTTATCAATCTTGCACAGCTTGCGCAACTCTCAACCGCCTGAAGCTTTCCGCATTCCCCCATAATCGGATGCCGGACGCATTCCCCATATTCCATCTTTCGCTTGTGAACATACAACTCAATAAACAGTTGCTCTTTCTCCTCCCTGGTGTAGGCTTGAAGGCGTTCTTCATCCAATGATACTTTGAAGTGTTTTCTGAATAGATCCGTATTAAGTTCTTCAACCTTGCGCTCGCGAATATACGCATAGGCTTTCTCAGGTGTGTGGATGCTCATCCATCCAAAAAATGCTTTAATCTCTTCGGGTGCATGACCTTTTTCTACCATCGTTGTTGCAAGCATCGAACGCATTTGGTATGGTGTGTATCTCCACAATTCATCATCAAGGTCTGCTTTAATCATGTGTTTTACTATCAGTGCATTAATATCACGCGAAAGCTCTCTTGTGGACGGTATATGAAACTTAACCTGATGCGCACGGTTTTGATTACGCCTAATGAATATCGCATTGCTTCCAGACTCTATTCTGACCTCTTTACTCAGCAACACCTGCTCATGAAAAGCTTGAATTACCTCTTCATCATATATGGGCACTTTTCTGATCGGCTTTTTCCCTTTCTTTGCATAAGCCTTTACTTGCTTATTTGCATAAATTTCCAGAATATAGCATCCTATTTTTTTGTCATATACCAAAGAGTCAACTTCGATATACCCAATCTCCGAAGGGCGGCACCCCGTCGCCGATATCACAAGAAATGCATTTTTTATTTCTGCTTCAAGCTCATCAAGATACAAACGAATAACAAGATATACCTCTTCTGGTAGCGGCATAGTAGGATTCTCTGGCTCATTGCCTTTTACGGAAAAGTCCCTTGCAATCATTTTCTGAATCTTTTTGAGGGATTCCGCCTCACACTGATCTTCAATTGTTCTTTGGTTCGATAGATATGTGTAGAACGAAGAAATGTGGTTCTTTGCTGAGCTCACTGCGTTAGGCTTTTTGTACGTACTCAAATATACAGAAACATCACTCTCCAATATCCCCGTTGCTGTTACGTTAAAGCACTTTGAAGAGGATTTTACATACTTGAAAAATTGGATTGTTTTCTGCACCACCGATCCATCTTTGTTTTGTGCTGCGCGGTGCATTGCATAGATCTTCAGATCCTTACCTATAGAGTCGTTTACAAGCTCACCAAGCTCGATCGAAAAACTTTTCCACTTGTTATTTTGAACATATCCGAAGCAGTATGTTTTAACGTTTTTTGAGGCGTAAATCCTATTTAGCACGCGATATAGCTTTGCCTGCAAATACTGGTATTTTGAACTCAAACTAATCAATCGATCATAAAAATCCGGCGATATCTCTTTTAGTTTGTGTAAAAGATTTGCTTCTTGATCAATATGTACCTGCAATGCTTTACTCAGTGAGATTTCTTCATTGTTGAGCATATGCCGTCTCAGCTCTTTTTTCAAGGCTCTTATGAATAATTCCTGACATGCAATCAGCGCATACATGATTACCGTTGAATTTGCAATCTTAAAATGGCTGGCTACTTCTTTTAAAGATCTCCTATTGGAGAGCGTTTCTTGAATGTCACAAATCAATCCCAATGAGGTCTTGATATCTTTGTGCAAAGCATATGACTGTCTATAATCAAGAGTAATCTTTTTCCAGCCTTGGCTCATATAGTTCACATCAGCAACATATCGATCCAATGGAAGTATTCTCAAAGTAAGTGTGATATCATTTTTTCCCAAGTACAACATTTGTTCGATCAGATGTTGCATTTCAGCTTCAAATCTATCCATTCCGCAATCAAACTTGTTTCTCAGAAATCCGAGTTTTTTCATGTTGAACCCATGATATTCAAAGTACGCATACCGATGAATCCAATATTGACCGAAACACTTGTGGGTATGTGATTCAAGATATTCCTGTACAAGCTTTGAATGTTTTACTAATGCCATCTCCAACATTGTCCAAATCGCCTTTTCCAGCGCACTTTCGCGCCTTTCACCAAACACTTGCTCTGCAATCCCTAATAAGGTCAATTGCTTGTCAAGCAAATTTTCCAAAAATAAATGCCAGTCATACGAATGAAGGGATATAGCTTTGAGATATTCCATCTTGACTTTTATGCTGCGAAACCGTTCGCCGTCAATTACAACATAGTTGCCGTGCTTTTTGTGATAAAGATACTCAACCATTGAGCTTGCTTTTCAGCTCTGTCAAGCGTCTATTGAGATCTTCTGCATGTTTCTTGGCAAATTCTTGTGCAATCTCCGCGCTTGCATGGTCTACATACGGCCTAATAGAGTCAATCGTTTTCCAACCCATAATGTGACGAATCGTCTCATCTGTTAATTTCAGATCACCACTCACCATAGCTTTGACTAGTTTTGTCGCCTTATCAGATCGCCCTGAGTGCGTTCTCACATTACCTTCAATGCCAGCCTTCTTTGCGGCGATTTTCAATGCACTTCTGAAAGAATTTGCAGTGTATTCCGTAAAAGCTACCTCCCCTTCAACTTCTCTAGTATTGACAAAAAGTGCATCGTTAGCTTTTTTAGCCTTTAATTCAGCAGAGTTCCGTTCATGTCGCATATAGTTCTCTATTACTGAAGCTGTTTGATCACCGATTGCCACTGTCCGCTTCCGACCACGTCCGCTCCCCTTTGACCTGCTCGGCTTGACACTACCGGTTTTCGGGGCATAATCCTTCAGCTTGATCGAAAGGACTTCATCAATCCTCATGCCATGCAATGTCAACAAAAAGATAGCTCGATTACGATAGTTTGCGAAGTTGGAATAAATAGCTTGAACTTCTTCATCCGTATACTCCATGATATATTCCTTACTAGCTGTCTTAAACTTTGTTAGAAACAAGTCAATAGTCGCATCCGCTATTGATTCCACTGTATTCCATCGCAGCGTCAACGCTGTTTTGTATTCCAATAGCTGTCCCTCCTTCCATCTATTGATCTGAAGAACACTATGATCTGCGAATTGCCATAGGAATTTGTAGAACCCAATAATCACATCCTTGTGCTTCATGATTGTCGAATATACTATATTCGGCTCGCCTACTATCTCACCCGTCTTCACATCAAAGTTAATGATATAGAGCATGTATGCCTTTATGTCTGCATCAGTAGCATTCCAATATTGAGTACCTCTTTCGGACAAAAAGTTAAAAAATTTTGCAAGGCGGTATCCTACCCGCTTACCATATTCCAAAGAGTTTTTGGAACGATTGCTAATAAAAAGACTCGAATAAAAATCTGGTATATTTGGTGTACCAATAAAATAAAAATGGCTGATATTGCCATTTTTATGCGTTTTTCTTCCATTAACAACCCTATACATTTGAGTCCTCTTTTGGTTTTTCATAATGCTTACCAATAAAATTTAGCAAGAAACAGGTATTACAATAGAAATAATACATTATATGCTACCAAAACACAAGGTTTCAATGTATTATTTAAACAATAGAACATAAACACTTGACACAACATCGAAATAGTTGTATTATTTTGCTGTAAAACAAATTGGAGCAATGATGAAGTTAGAAAAACTGTCAATCATCAGAATCGGTCTACCTCTCATTCGTAAGAAAGGTGATATTCATGATGATCAATTTTTTAGATATAACGCGGTCACATTAAAAGCTTTCTCTTCAACGGGTCATTTACTTCATGATGAACTCGATGAGTTTATAGCCAATGAAGAGTTGAATGAGAGCTATATCACACATGAAGGTGATATTTTAGTCAGATTGCGAGAACCGAATACGGCTGTCTATATTGATAAAGAAAGTACAGGTTTGCTTGTTCCGGCACTGATGGCGATCATCAAACCAAAAAAGGACATCGATGGCCGTTATCTCACCCACTATATCAACTCTAATGAAGCACAAAAAAGACTTCACAAAGAGCTTCAAGGGACAACGATACAAATGCTCAAAGCGAGTGAATTAGCTGATTTGGAAGTAACTCTTCCATCTCTGCAAACTCAAGAGAAAATCGTATCCATACTCAATCTTGCCAACCAAGAAATCGAACTATTAGAAGAGCTCAGAACACTAAAGACCCAATTCAAAAACGAACTGCTCGACACTATTTTAAATAAGGAAATAAATAAATGAAAACAACAAAAGAAGTAATTAACAACGTAGTATGGAAAGCGTGTGACACCTTTCGAGGAACAATGGATAGTTCACAGTATAAAGACTATGTACTCAGCATGCTATTTGTCAAATATCTATCGGATTTCTATAAAGAGAAACTTCAAACCCTCAATGAAAAATACAATGGCGATGAAGATCGAGTACAAAGAGCACTCCAGAGAGAAAAATTTGTTCTCGATGAGAGCTGCACATTTGAATATCTACTCAAACATAAAGAGGCAAACAACCTTGGCGAAGTGATCAATAAAGCCCTTGAAAAAATAGAAGAAGATAACCCTGAAAAGCTCGAAGGGATCTTTAGGAACGTTGATTTTAACGACAAGAAAATTCTCGGTGATACGAAAGAGAGAAATGCCATCCTAAAGCATCTTCTCGAAGATTTCAGTGATTCCCGGCTGGATCTAAGTCCGAGCAAACTCACCGGACAAGATATCATCGGTGATAGCTATGAATACTTGATTGCTCACTTTGCAAGTGACGCGGGAAAAAAAGGAGGCGAGTTTTTTACCCCAAGCGAAGTATCAACACTGCTTGCAAAACTCGTGGAACCTAAAGAAGGGGATCGTATTTATGATCCGACATGCGGATCTGGGTCACTTCTAATCAAAGCTAGTCAAGAGGTAGGAAGCCCGAACTTCGCTATCTACGGGCAAGAGAAAAATGGACAAACTCACGCTCTTTGCCGCATGAATATGTATCTGCACGAGATTAACGATGCAAAGATCGCATGGGGAGATACCATTAGGAACCCTTTGCATACCGAGGATGACAAGCTCATGAAGTTTGATGTTGTCGTCGCCAATCCTCCATTTAGTCTTGATAAATGGGGGGCGGACTTTGCAGAGAACGACCCCTATAGAAGATTTAATGATTACGGAATACCACCAAAAAGCAAAGGGGATTATGCCTTTGTAACACACATGATAAAAAGCCTCAATGAAAAAGGAAGAATGGGTGTTGTCCTCCCACACGGCGTGTTGTTTCGTGGTGCGAGTGAAGGAAGAATCAGAGAGAAATTAATTAATGAAAACCTACTGGATGCCGTCATTGGATTGCCGGCAAATCTATTCTTTGGTACCGGTATACCAGCGACTATCTTAGTATTTAAAAAGAACCGAACCCATAAAGACATTCTCTTTATCGATGCAAGTCGTGAGTTTGACAAGGCAAAAAACCAAAATAACTTAGCAGATGAATATATAGCAAAAATTCTTGACACATACTGCAAAAGAGAAGAGATTGAAAAGTACTCTCATGTAGCGACTATGGAAGAGATCCAAGAAAACGACTATAACCTCAATATCCCAAGATATGTAGATACGTTTGAAGAGGAAGACGCAGTCGATATCGAAGCGACAAAAATAAGTATTGCAAATGTGGAAGCTGAATTGACAATTATCAAAACTAAAATGAGTGAATATCTCAAAGAATTAGGTTTTTAATATGTGCACATCAGCTGATAATGGGTATAAAAATACCAAGCTAGGGATAGTTCCTGACAGTTGGAAAACATACAAGTTATCTAATGTACTCAAGTTATTTATCGAACCTTTGGATATGGACGATGATAAAGAGTATGAATTAATCACGGTAAGAAGAAGCGGCAAGATCGACAGTAGAGGAATATATCAAGGTAAAAATATACTCGTAAAAACTCAATTTTATATTCGTGAAAATAATTTTGTAATATCAAAAAGACAAGTATCTCATGGTGCTTTTGGTCTTGTACCAGCCAATTTGGATGGAGCTATCGTTTCAAATGAATATAATGTATTCAAAACAGATGAAACAAAAATAAATACAAAGTTCCTACGTTACTATGCAAGACATCCTAAATTCTGGCAAAGCTTTTATAGCTATAGTGATGGGATACATATAGAAAAACTCTTATTCAAAACAACAAGTTGGCTGAAACAAAGATTTCCTTTCCCAACTTTAAAAGAACAAGAAATAATCACTCAAATTCTTTCTACTTGGGATGAAGCTATTGTAAAACAAGAAGAGCTAATCAAAGAAAAAGAACAGCTCAAAAAAGGGCTAATGCAAAAGCTTTTAAGCGGTGAGGTTCGTTTTGATGGGTTTACTGATGAATGGAAATTTGTAAAACTTGGAGACTTGTTAGCATATGAGCAACCAACAAAATACTTAGTTTCAAATACCAATTACAGCGATGATTATGAAATCCCTGTGCTTACTGCTGGAAAAACATTTATTCTAGGGTATACCAACGAAACCGAAGGTATTTATAAAGACAACTTACCTGTAATTATTTTTGATGATTTTACTACAGCCACACAATTTGTAGATTTTCCATTTAAAGCAAAATCATCTGCGATGAAAATACTTAAACCAAGAAATAGTTCTATTGATATAAAACTAATTTACGAATTAGTGCAAATGATCAATTTCGTCGCTGATGATCACAAACGATATTGGATATCTGAATACCAAGAATTAGAAATTAAACTGCCGTCCAAAGAAGAGCAACAAAAAATAGCCGATACTTTAAGATTTACTACTAAAGAAATCGATCTTCTTAAAAATGAACTTGAAGAGCTAAAACAGCAGAAAAAAGGACTTATGCAGAAACTACTAACTGGAGAAGTGAGGGTTAAAGTATGAATGTATCAGATACTTTTCAAGAATTTCTTCAAAATTTAGCTATCCCTAATAAAGAAAAAATCAGTTATAGATATGGAGAAATCACAAAAGTATTGAATAATAAATATAGAAATACTGACTCTACAACTTCAAATAGTTTACAAGTAGGTTCTTATGGTAGATTTACTGCTATTAAGAGTATTTCAGATTTAGATATGGTTTACATATTGCCTTGGGCAGATTATGAAAGATTTAAAAATGGTAGACAATCTGCACTGTTGCAAGAAGTAAAACAAACTATTCAAACAAGATATCCAAAAACAAATATGCGAGGAGATGGACAAGTTGTTGTAATTTCTTTTACAAACTATCAAATAGAGGTATTACCAGCTTTTGAATATGAAGATGGAAGTTTTTTATATCCGGATACAAACAATGGAGGTAGTTGGAAAACTACAAAGCCTAGACTTGAGATTAAAGCAATATCAGATTTACATCACGCTAAAAATAAAAACCTAAGAACCTTATGCAAAATGATTAGATCTTGGAAAAATTATCATGGTGTTGCGATGGGTGGACTTTTAATTGATAGCCTTGCTCATAATTTTCTAAATTCAACTACATATTATGATGATAAGAATTTTACATATTCTGACTGGCTAATTAGAGATTTTTTAAAATATTTATCTGAACTACAAAACACAAATCATGTACTTGCACCGGGTAGTAATCAAAAAGTTTATATAAAAAAGAAATTTCAAAGTAGAGCCAAAAAAGCTCATAAATTAGTTTTAGAAGCTATTGAAGCGCAAGAAAATAAGAATGCTAATCAGAAGTGGAAAAAGATTTTTGGGAGAAGTTTCCCATCTGCTATTCAAGCAACTACGGAAGCTATGGATAAATCAATATCAACCTGCACAAACACAGAAGAGTTTATAGAAGATAAATACAACGTAGATATTAGATATGATTTATCAATTGACTGTGAAGTAACTCAAGCAGGATTTAGAACAGACAATTTATTAAATATTCTTGCAAGTAAAATTAGATTATCGCCAAATAAAGAATTGAAATTTCAAATAATTCATAATGAGGTGAAAGATGATTTTGATATTTACTGGAAAGTGTTAAATAGAGGAGAAGAAGCCCAAAAAAGGAATATGATTAGAGGGCAGATAGTCAAAGGTTCTAGTTTAAAAAAAGAGAGAACCAATTTTCGAGGAGATCATGTAGTTGAATGTTACATTGTTCAAAATAATATAGTTGTTGCAAAAGATAGAATTCATGTACCAATTAGTGAAGGAGTGTGTTGATGACAAAAAATGATTTATTAAAGCAAATAGCTGAAAGTGCATACAATGTTGGATTTGGTGCTAAAAAGAGTTTTGCAACTTTTGATATAGTTGACAAAATACCTGGAATACTTAACTTTTGTGCCTTGGCAATTGGTATTTTAGCTTTATTTATCGATGAATTAAATGTCAAAATTGTTTCAGCAACTTTAATTATTTTTGGTGTAATTGGTATTTATATTTCTAAGTATGATGATAAAAAAGATGAATATGCTGATTCTGGTTCAAAAATTATAGAATTATTTAATGAACTAAAAAGTTTATATCATTCTGTAAAAGCCAAGCCTGATGATACAAATTTTGATGTAGATATATCTAAGCTACAAGAAATTGAGAATAAATTTTATTCAATTTCTATCTCCAAACAAGTATTATTTAGTGACTGGTATGCCCACTATAAGTTCTTTTGGCAATGGGCAACCCATATTAAATGGCTTATAATTGAGCTTGAGTTAAGTTTCTGGGAAAATAAAATGCCTTTATCATTTATAGTATTTATAGGTGTAGTTTTATTGATATTTATTGGGAATTTAATTAGGAGTTTTATATGAACCCTAATATCTCAAATGAAACAACCATTCAAAATAACACCATAGAGCTATTAAAGAAGATTGGTTATATCTTTATTAGCCAAGAAGATAATGTTAGAGTTCGAAATGGTAAGTGCGGAGAGGTGATACTTAAAGACATCCTCCTCGAACAGCTTCAAAAGATTAACGGCTTTGAATACAAAGGGGTAGAGTATACATTTTCCCCAAAAAACATCGCCAAAGCGATCGAAGAACTGAATGTACCACTGAATGAAGGGTTGATGAGTGCCAACCAAAAAATCAGTGATAAGATCATGCTCGGAACCAGCTATGATGAAGAGCTGATTGATGGCGTCAAAAAAAGCTTTTCTCTTCAATACATCGATTTCAAAAATCCTGAAAACAATATCTTTCATGTCACAGAAGAGTTCACTGTCAACCGTCAAATTACATCTGAAGTTGAGAAGACAAGACGTCCTGACTTGGTACTATTTATCAACGGCATTCCGTTCGCAGTGATCGAGCTGAAAAAATCGAGTGTGGACGCGGAGCAAGGTATCTCTCAAATGATCCGCAATCAAGGTAAAGACGAGATTCCACATCTCTTCAAATACATTCAACTAACTATCGCCGGAAATAACCATAGCCCTAAATATGCTACAGCCGGGACACCTAAAAAGTTCTACGCCGTATGGGAAGAGGAAGAATTCAAAAGGGAATCAAATACCCTCATAGAAAATAGAACGGCGAGTGCGCTAGATAAAACTATTTTTGCGCTGTTTAGTAAAAATCGCGTGATCGAAATCCTTCATTCTTATATCATTTTTGACAACAAAATCAAAAAAGTGGCTCGATATCAGCAATTTTTTGCAATCAAAGAAATCGTTAAAAAAATCAATGTGTTTGATAATACCGGCAGACGTGGCGGTGGGCTCGTCTGGCATACACAAGGAAGCGGCAAGTCACTCACCATGGCAATGCTTACAAAAGTGATCAAGCGGGATATCGCAGGTTCTAAAATCATCGTAGTCACCGATAGAACGGATTTGGATAGACAGATACATACGACGTTTGCCAACAGTGAAATCAAAGCGGGACGTGCCAGTAGCGGTCATGATTTGATCGAAAAACTGCAATCGGGTATGAGTGTTATAACGACACTAATTCATAAGTTTGAGACGGTAGAAAAAGAAAAAATCGTCTTGGATGATCCCAATATCTTTGTGCTCGTCGATGAATCACACCGAACCCAAGGCGGTGATCTGCATAAATCGATGAAAAAGGTGTTTGATAACGGATGTTATCTCGGCTTTACGGGTACACCACTGCTCAAGCGTGAGAAAAGCTCTATCGCTAAATTTGGCGGGTTGATTCATAAATACACGATTGATCAGGCAGTACGAGACAATGCGGTTTTACCTTTGCTTTATGAAGGCAGATTGGTAGATCAATGGGTAAATGATCAAAACGGTCTGGATCGACGATTTGAGATGATATCTCGTGACCTGAATGATGAACAAAAAATGGACTTAAAAAGAAAATGGGCGCGATTTCAGAGAATCGCTTCCAGTGAGCGGCGTCTTGAGATGATTGCTCTCGATATAAATGAGCATTTCATTAGAAACATACAGGGCACAGGTTTTAAAGCGATGCTAGCTACCAGCAGCAAATACGAGGCGATCAAATATCACTCTATTTTTGAAGAATTTGGCAATATCAAAACCTCTTTTGTCATCTCTGCACCGGATACAAGAGAGGGGCATGATGAAGTTGATGAGAGCAATAAGCAATTCGTTATCGAAGCATGGAATAAACTCATTAGAAAGTATGGTGATGAAGAGCATTTTCTTGAAAAGATCAAAGACGAATTTATCGAGGGCGATGAGATCGAACTGCTAATTGTCGTAGATAAGCTTTTGACCGGATTTGATGCACCGAGAGCGGCGATACTCTATATTGATAAAGAGCTCAAAGAACATAATCTCCTGCAGGCTATTGCGCGTGTAAACCGCTTGTATGACGGTAAAGACTTCGGATTCATTGTTGATTATCGGGGGCTTCTAGGAAACCTTGACCAAGCTCTAACTTCATACAGTTCACTTGATGGCTTCGAAGAAGAGGATTTGCTCGGTGCAGTCATCGACATCAAAGAGGAAGTGGCGAGAGTAAAAACGTTTTACTCTCATCTCAAAGAACTTTTTGATCCTGTTGAAAATAAAAATGATCAAGAAAGCTATGAAGTTTTCTTGGGAGATGAAGACAAAAGAAAAGAGTTTTATGAACTCCTATCATCTTACGCAAGAGCACTCAAACTTGCTCTCTCAAGCGACAAAATTACTGAAGTCTTCACGAAAGCCGAAATTGAAGAGTACAAGAAGGTTATGAAGTTTTATAGTGAACTTCGAAAAAGTGTCAAAATACGCTATCACGAAGAGGTAGATTTCGGTAAATATGAAAAGCAGATGCAAAAGCTTCTGGATACATTCATCAGTGCCGAAGAAGTTAATCAACTTACCAAGCTCGTTAATATCTTTGATGCAGATTTTGAAAAAGAACTTGATCGTGTTGTAGGGGATAATGCGAGAGCTGATACCATCATTAGTGCCAGTACAAAAGTTATTTCTGAGCGACGAGAGCAAAATCCCGCTTATTATGACAAGCTCTCTAAACGCATTCAAGAGATTTTGGATGAGTATAAAGAGGGGCGACTCACTGATGAAGACAAACTCAAACATGCGAAAGATATTCGCTCATTATTGATGCAAAAAAACAGTGACGATTTAGATGAATATCCTGAACAAATTAAACATAATGCTATGGCACGATCATTTTATGATAACCTGCAAACATACATGAAAGAGATCCCAGAAGAAGTATTTATTGAAGTAGTTCTCAAGGTGGATTCTATCTTCAAAGAGGCATCCAAAAAACCTGATTGGGAAAATAATAACGATGTTAAAAATGCTATTGATCAAGAGATAGACGATTTACTTTGGGAACTTGAGAGTACCCATAACATCAAATTCACAGATTTAGATGAAATCATCGCCCAAGTTCGTTCCATCGGCATCAATAACTATGCAAAGAGATAACATCACTATTGTTTACAAGGATATCAAGCACGCCAATCTAAAAGTCAAACCCAATCAAGAAGTATTGCTAACTATACCTCTGGATATGACGGATAGAGAAATAGAGTATATTCTTCAAAAAAGAGCCAATTGGGTAAAACGGCAGCTTGAGCTCTTTCAAAAGAATGTTCAACCAAGAAAAGAACTAGTTAGCGGGGAAAGCTTTGTTTATCTTGGTAGAAATTATCGTCTAAAAGTCATAGAATCAAATAGCGAAAAAGCCCGACTGAACCGTGGATATTTTGAACTTTATGTTAAAGATAAAAATGACTATAGCAAAAAAGAAAAGCTCATTAATGACTGGTACACAGCCAAGGCAATGGAGTATTTTCAAAAAAATATTGAGAAATATAACGCTATCGTCAAACTAGAGATCAAAGCAGTTCGAATTAGATCAATGAAAACTCGTTGGGGGTCTTGTAACCCAAAGAAATCCTATATCAATTTAAATCTTGAACTTATCAAGAAACCAAAAAGCTCAATTGAGTATGTAATTTTTCATGAATTGGTTCATTTGATCCACAATGACCATAGTAAAAACTTCTACAATTATCTGAGCTTACACATGCCAGATTGGCAGAAAAGGAAACTGAAGCTGGAATCAGCTCAGGCCTAATTTGAACAACTCACTGGAACATATGCAGAGACTCCTTCGGAGTCGATTACACACGCCCCATAGAAGCCATGCATATTGGCAGGTCTGAAGAATAATCATTCATTGGACACCTCAATGAATTCTTTTAAATGTATCTTATATGCGAAAGATATCATATGGAATATAACTGAAATCCGCTTCGTGTTCTACACAATTTAATCACTCAAATAAAAAGCACAATTTATTTGAATACTTACTCTTTCTCAACCGTCTTTCCAGCAGGATACTTCAGTTTTTGAACAATTATATTCTCATCTTTTATCGATATATTTTTCCCAATGATCTTACGTTCTTTCAAAAAATTTAATAGGCGTTCCTCTATTTCGCTGTAATCGAAACTCACAGCTTCTCGTTTTCCGCCTTCTGCTATCTGGACATAACGACTGCTGATTCCTTTAATAGCCGCTAAGACTACTTCATTGTCATAATGCGGTAGCTGATCAATTGCCAAGCGAAGTTTTGTTGTTCTGTCATTGCCATGTGAAGTCAACATAACTAGAAGCTGATTTAACTCAAATTTATATTCTTGATTTTGATTAATTACTTCCATGGCCATACGTCCCAATGCTCCAGGCAATTGTGATAAACCTACTGTAGCACAGGCTGCAGAAGAAGCAAATTCAATTTTAAGGTTTAGGTCTTCAAGCCCGTCTAGGATCATGGCAGCTTGATTTTCAGTTATATCATACTGATGAATATCTTGCAGGACAATTTGGATATTCTGTAGGATCAATTCGGCTCCCAATGTATCCTGAAAATCGGAAGCATTTTTTATTACTGTCTTGTAGGTTTCTGGGTTGAGAGTAATGATGCCTGATTCAACAAGATCTTTTATTAGCATACTATCTACGTTATCTAATGAAATCGAGCTTATTTTGGCTTTATCGGCAAGATTTTTGCGATGCATATATGGCAGATCCGGGCAGAGGGCAATATCGATGATCAACTCATCAAAATATATTGATGGAAATTGTTCACTAGATATTAGTTGAGTAAAAAACTCCTCGTTTGAGATGTAATAGACTGAGTACTCGTCGATAGAATGTACATCTTCATAATAAGTTAGCATATTTTGCCAGGTAGATAGCGCGATATGGTATTTCATCGTCTGCATACGCTGGGTCTTATTTTCAATCTTTGCAATGTTATTAATAGCAATACTAAGTTTAGAAATCAACTTCTCTTTTGTTTCATCCAAAAGCAGTTTATGATTTAGCAACATAACTATAGAGCCTTCAAACGGCACTCCATGTTTTTCCATTACAGGAATAAATAGGTCATTAACGTATTTTTCTATTTCATTGTCTATACGTGCTATTAGAGGCTTCATACCAAGACCAGAAATCTTCACGTAGTCCACATCCCATTTTTCTCTTTTGTATGGTGGTTCTGTTGTGAGCAAAGTCAATTCAGAGATCATAGGAGGAGTTATTACGTATAAATCTTCTTTATAGATGTATTCGAGTAAATCAATGCTACGACCACCTAACATGTTTCCCATATCTAAAAAACGTAAGTTGAGGGCTTTTAATAGTGTAAAATCTATCGATTCTGTACGTTCATCATACATCGATAGCAATTTTATTTCTGCTTCCACATACTGAATAAATTTCTTACCTAGCTTCTTAATTTGCTTATCATTCAAATTTGCGAGGAAAGTGTATGCTATATGCCGTTTACGTAAATCTGAAATATCATAATCAGCAGTGATCTGCCATGCAGACTCTTGGTAATCTTCTGTAAAATGTTCAATAAACAACACAATATTGGAATCACTCTCCAAGAAAGTGACAATGAATTCATGATTGCCTCGAATTGCATCCATGAAATGCTTTCTTGCTTCATTAATGCCAAGAAGGCTCTTGTCAGCAGTAAATAAAAACTTGCAAATATGATAATTCACAGCTGCTGGATTCGAAAAAAACTGTGGCTCTACGCTGGCATAAATAGCTTCAGGATTATCAATAATGGCATCGAGAAACGGTACTCCGTTATTGTTCACGCGTTTCCTGTAATCGCGGTCATGGTGTGACATAACTCCGTCTCCGGAGAAATAGGAGATGTAATCGCCGTAATCATTAGCAATGTATCCTTTGCGAAGTAGGTATTTCACCAGTTCCTCAACCGGTTTGCGTCTAGTTTTTTCATGTTGGTTGAGTTTATTAGCTGGATCGGCGCTATCGACATAGAGTTCTTCAGTTTCGCCAAAGAGATCTCCTTCGCCAAACTTCTTTAAAACATCAACAAGAGTCATCCCTCTCATGCCACGGATTAGTTGGATTTTATTTGATATATCGTTTCGTATCACTGTTGTTTTGTCATTTAATCTTTCGGTCGTGTAATTTATTCGGTCGAATATATCTTGACTGCATGGTCTAGTGTTAATACGATTTTGATTTCCATTAGATAAAGTAACAATAATCTGTCCACTATTCATTTGTAAAAAATCATTTGTACTTTGCTCGTTCTTAGCCATCTGTGCAGGAGACATACTATTGATTGCTGCTATGTTCTCATATCCCAGAGATTCCAAATGTTCTACAATACTCAGAAGCCTTACCTCTTCGAGTTTGAGCGGTCCAGTCTCTTCAATTGCTATTATATTTATTTGCAGATCACTAATGTTTTTTTCAATAACTACAATTTGTTTCTCCATTGTATTTTTTAGCTTTTCGTTTAATACTTTGTATACCCATCCGCGATTTTGATGAAGTCTTGCGAAATCTTCAGGAAAGAAGTTTTTGTAGACGATCAGTGCAAAAAGTTTTCGGATAAATCCGCCATCTTCAAGAATGGACTTGTAGTAGTCTTTTCGGATATTTTGCTCATTACCTTCTTTTTCAGCGATGTAGACAATAAATTCGTTACAGATATTAGCCAATAATCGAAAATCATGTATATAAGTACTGATGTCCGTAAGGAACTGTACGCCAAGTTTGTCTGCGATGTCCGAACCAAGGCGTGTTTTAAAAAAATCCACTGCACTACCAGATGCATTGACTTGAGGAATGACTGGGATAATAGCGTCAAAAAATTTTGTACGCTCTTCTCCAGCGAAGAGATCATCTTTAACTGCATAAATGAAAACTACTTTCTTATTCTTTTCCTTGAAGGGAGCATATTGATTGATGAGCATGTTAAGTTCACGTAGCTTAGTAAAAATAGATCGCATTTTAAAGCGGTCTAGATCCTCAATGACCAAAACATCTTTTCCTGTAGCCTCAAAATAGTTGATAATTTCATCGATATGACGATTGATTAGTGAAGTGTTTATCTGTTCATCGTCAACAAAGGAGAATTCGGTATCTTTAATGATGATTTTATTCAGTCGCAACTTGGAAAGATATACGATGATCAAAGGAAGCGTAACGATTGTCATCAGCAAAAAAAAGAATTGGAAAAGACCAATAAGTGGTTCGGGTGGTATTGCGAAGGGTAACAATGATGGTTTAAAACTCACGATTGTGGAATAAAGGTATACGAGTATCCATAGAGATGTCTCAATAGCACTCTCCATATCTGGTTTCTCAATTCGTCGTAATTTTGAAAGGGGTATATCTTTCTTTTCAACACTATAAAAGACTTGTTGCAGGATGCTTTGCTCAATATGTCGTTGAAGATCACTATCTTTTGACACCGATTTACCTTTTAAAGTACCATCTGAATTTTCAAACCCAGCCATTGAAATCCAAACAGGCTTATAGGTGTCTTTACGTCGGTTTTCAAAGTATGTTTTCAGAATACTGCTTTTACCGGAGCCATAGGGACCAGCAAGTGCAATGTTGGTAACATCTTTATCCTCCATCGCACGATCAAGAAGTCCTGTATAGGTATAGTGTGGATCCGCATGATCAATCGGCGAATGAAATTCAATCTTTTTAAGTAGTGGATTTTGCTTTGGAATTAATTCCTCAGACATCGGGGCTCCTCGTGGCGTACATTGTCATATTCTAGCAAATATGGACTTGTTGCATAGTGTTTTTTTGCCATAATTTAACAGAATATGCTACTAGAATATTAATTTTTATGCTTTTACACTCATCATTTTACTTATGATTGTAAATGACATTACATATTTCATATTTCCTTGAGGCATAGACTTCTTCAAAAACAAAATCCTATATGAAAATTTTAATCATGGTTTATTATCTTTCTAAGCTCACAAATTGCGATTACAAAATGTTTTCCATCCATATTATCAATCTTTTGGAATCCAAACTTTTGAGCAAAATTAGCAGATTTCTCGTTGGCATTTTCTATTATCAAATAATCAAATTTATATTTCCAACTAATTTTTAATAAAAACTGCAAAAAGGCTTTCCCATATCCTTGACGCTCTTTAAAAAAACCTATTCTTGCTATAGTTAAATTATTTGGAAATTTCGTTAAATAATATACACCGTTCCATCTCAAATATATGTCAAATTTACTAGTATAGGCATTAATCTTTCCACGAGAAATATAAGCATGACTCTTTTTATACTTGAACATTATTTTTAAATAATCATTTAAGTCTTTAGTAAATAGTAGAATATCTTCTTCTTTCATCAATGAAGTATTCCATTTTATTATTTTAACTTTTCTTACGAATCAATCGATTTAATGTAAAAAATTATAGTGCATTAAATTGCGAACATTGCTATCATAATTATAAGTATTTGTACTATTACTATTATTTTTTATTAGTATACTTAAAGACAGCGTAGAAGCCGGAAAATAATCACCCCTTAATAATGCCGAAGTGCTTTTGCCTTCGGCTTATTTCCCCCCTTTCTTCTCCTACTCTTTTGTTTATTTATCTTTAAAATCAGTTATAATTGTTATTTAAAAGCTAGACTTTAAAGAAGGCATAGGTGTTTTTCTCTTTTTTAACCCGTTTCTCCAAAACAAAATCACTACCAGATGATACCCTGCAAGATGAATCTACTGCTCTCCAACTACCCTATTTTAAAGCAATAGCACAAGAGAGCAATGGACTCTTTTATGAAAATTTCGATCTATTTTACCAAGACACCGCTACTCGGATCGATCTTTTAGTGTTCATACCCGAGAGAGGCATTTATTTTGGAGAAAAAATAACTTGGAATTTGGCAACACTTACCGGAGCTAAAATTGAGCGTGCCTCTAAAAAAGGGAAAAAGAAACCTTCGACCCATTTAGACACTACCGAAACACTTATACGTACTAAACTTGAAGAGATACTCTCTTTTGACTCTACCCCTATCGAACGATTTTTTTGGTTGCCTTCACTCAAAGAGGAAGATTTCGATACGTTAGACTCCTCTTTTCATAAACTTCTCCCCAAAGAGCGACTCATATTTTATGATACATCTAAAGAGTCGATGTATCATAAGTTCACGGCTCTTATGACAAAACTAAACGAACCCTGCACTACTCTAAAAGTAATAGGTACACTCCAATCGCATACTTTGCTACTCCCTACGAAAGAACAACCTTACGGTGCCTTCCTCTCAGAAGAACAGCAATTATTTCTCGATACCGATTATACCGATTCATTCACAACTCTTTTGGGTGAGCCTAACAGCGGTAAAAGTACCCTGTTAATTCGTAAAGTACTCCTCTTACTCCTCAAAAATTCCGAAGAAAATATTTTAATTATTACTCCAACCCTCATCGGGGGTGAAATTTTACGTCACGAACTCATTGCATTAGTCGAATACGCGATAGTGAATATCAACCTCTCATCCCTTAGTTTTTATACACCGGAAGCGTTAGCAAGAATTGAAGAGCTGGATGATTTTCAAAATGCTTCGATTGTTCTCTGTGACGATTCTCACGTCATGGATAAAGCATTGATAGAGAGACTCATAGAGCATCGACAAAATCGTTGGCTCCTCTTTTCAACACAGAGTGAAATGCTTCCGCACAATCACTCAACGCACATGTTGCATAATCGGTATCAAAAAAACATCTCTTGTAAAAAAATCTCATCTCCTCGTGAGAATCTTCTCTCAACCTTGCTGTTGGAACTGCGTACCCATTTGCTATCTGCCTCTGCCGAAACCATCATGATTATTCTCCCCAGTAGTGATCAATTAGGAGAGTACAAAGAGGCTATAGATGAAGCTTTACATACACATTCACGTATTCTTACTCCTGAGTTCAGTTTACAATATCGAAATCTTGATGACCTCGTTCTGAGCGTATCTGAAAATACGTATGGAGTTCATCTCCCCCATCTTTATATTATCGGATCGGATGAAGAAAAAAATTACACCTATCTGCTAAGCCGTGCGTCAGAAAGTGCGACTATAATCTCTTTTTCAAACCCGATGGGAGAGCACAATGACTAAAATAGTAAAAAGCGACGCAGAGTGGCAACGTCTACTCTCAGACGAGGCTTATCATGTTGCCCGCCAACATGGGACAGAAAGAGCTTTTAGCGGAGAATACGCCTCTTTTAAAGAGGATGGTCTCTACCGCTGTGTCTGCTGCGGATCACCGCTGTTTGATTCTGCTGCTAAATTTGATTCAGGTACCGGATGGCCGAGTTTTTATCAACCCATTGCCCCCGAAGTACTCGAAGAAAAAAAAGATATCAGCCACGGTATGATCCGTATCGAAGTCCTATGTGCGGCTTGCGATGCCCATTTGGGTCATGTTTTCCCAGACGGTCCCAAACCGACCGGACTACGTTATTGTATGAATTCGGTTTGTCTTAGCTTTACACCACGTTCACAGGAGTCTTAATGCGATTATTACTTAGCTTATTGTTGGCAGCAACGTTCTCGTTTGCCGCTTCACACCCAAAAGTTCTTCTTGAGACCACTCAGGGGAATATCACGTTGGAGCTTTATGAAGATGTTGCTCCGATGGCGGTAGAAAACTTTACTACGCATGTCAAAAACGGCTATTACAATGGACTAACCTTTCACCGTATCATTAAAAATTTTATGGTTCAAGGGGGTGATCCAACCGGTACCGGTGCAGGCGGTGAATCCATTTGGAAAAAACCTTTCAAAGATGAGTTCAAATCCGGTGTTGTGTTTGATAAAGCCGGTATTTTAGCTATGGCTAATGCCGGACCTCGTACCAACGGAAGCCAATTTTTTCTTACGACTGCACCTACTCCGTGGTTGAACGGCTATCATACGATTTTCGGTCGAGTCATTGTCGGTATGGATACACTGGGTAAACTCAACAATGTTCAAACCAACGGTCAACGCAGCGGTGACAAACCTCTTCAAACCCAAAAAATCATCAAAGCCACCCTTCTTCCTTAATCCTCTATTTGGCCCGTCAAAGTCTTCTTAAAGAGACAAACGGGCATAATTTTGTAATCATTTCGTAACCTCATTGTAATGGTTTCGTAATAATATTCCGTCCCTTATTTACAATCTTAATGCATGGAGCATTCATGTTTTCTCGCGACAACCTCTTTTTTGGCGGTATCTTTGTTCTTATGACCGCAATATTTATGGTCTGGGGATTTAACTATCTCGAAAATAACTATACTCTTTTTGTTTTAGCTACCCTTTTTGGGGTATTTATGGCATTTAATATCGGCGGTAACGATGTTGCTAACTCATTCGGTACGAGTGTCGGGGCAAAAACCCTAACCGTCAAACAAGCACTGATGATTGCGGCTATTTTCGAACTCGGCGGAGCCATGCTAGCCGGTGCTGAAGTTACCAATACCATCCGAAAAGGGATTGTCGATATCTCGGCAATGGATTTTGACCCGATGCTCCTTGTTTTCGTTATGATGGGCTCCCTCCTCTCAGCCGGAACGTGGCTCTTGTATGCCACATTTAGAGGGTATCCCGTCTCTACGACCCATTCAATCGTCGGAGGGGTTTTGGGTGGATCAATCGCACTTGGATACGCGACGATGGAAGTAGGAGAATCGGTATTCGCTCTGGTTCACTGGGATCAAATGGCCAAGATCGCTATCAGCTGGGTGGTCTCACCAATTCTAGGCGGAATGGCATCCTACGGTATTTATTGGTATTTGAAAAAATATATTTTGGATTATAATGACCGCGTTCAAGCTCATATGGATGATATAAAAGCACAGATTAGTACATTGAATGCTTCACACAATGCTGTAACTGCCAGCACAGAAGAAAAAGCACGACACGAAGAACAGGTTCATGAGCTCAATCGTCTCAAGAAAAAATCAAACGCTTTTTATGCCCTTCGTACCCATGCTCCGATCGCTGCAGCCTTTGGAACGGCAATGATTGCCGGAATGTTGTTGTTTAAAGGACTTAAACATGCTAATTTAGGTCTTAATGATGCCCAAATCTACATGTTACTGGCCGTTCTTTCTACCTTGATGTACGGTGTTGTTTATGCGATTATTAAAGTTATGCACAAAGACACTCCCCATAAAGCAACCATGCGCGTCTTTAGTATGCTTCAAGTCCTTACCGCATCCTCTTTTGCATTCAGTCATGGGGCTAATGATATTGCAAATGCCATCGGGCCGTTTGCTGCTATTATCGATATCTTAGCCACAGGTAAAATCAATACCGAATCACCCGTTCCTGTGATTGCCATGGCTACTTTTGGTATTGCACTCGTAGCCGGATTGTGGTTTATCGGAAAAGAGGTTATCCAAACTGTTGGAAGTCGGATCACTGAGATTTTCCCGATAACGGGATTTGCCGCAGAGCTTGGGGCAACTTTGGTGATTTTGCTGGCGACCGTATTAGGAATCCCTGTTTCTTCTACCCATATCCTTGTCGGTGCTATCATCGGGATCGGTATGCTTAACCGTGATGCTAACTGGAAATTGATGAAGCCGATTGCAATGGCTTGGGTTATTACCTTGCCTGCCGCTGCAGGTATGGCGGCCCTCTTCTTCTTTGCTCTCAAAATAGTATTTGGCTACTAAGCCAAATACATTATCCTCTCGAAAGTCACTTTAAACCCTCATTATTGAACTATAACATCATAACTATTTCGCTATTTATCTTGTTAAGATTCAACTTATCTGTATTCTCTGTTTAGGGTTTCCTCTATCAAAGAGGAATTGTAAAAAGGGTGTTGGGGGGGAATTAAAAGGTTTATTTTTGAAGTTTACTTAGGGCATCCAAAATATTATTTTGTTTCGCTTGATCGAGCGGAGCATCGTTCGAAACGTACATATAAAATTCTACCCTTCTGTTCTTAGCACGGTTCGCTTCACTCGTATTTTCAGCAACCGGTTTAGCCGATCCAAATCCCGCGGTAGAGAGACGCTCAGGTGCAACACCGTTACGAATCAATTCTCGCATCACCGTATCGGCTCTTCGGCTTGATAGTTCAATATTATCTCCATAAGCGGCACCTCTTGGAAGCGGTGAGTTATCGGTATAACCGCGAACTGAGATGTCAACACTCGGAGGAAGCATATTAATAATGTCAGCAATACGTCTGAGAAACAAATGGATATCTTCATTCTCTATCGTTGCATTTGCCCCTTTAAAAGGGATAGAGGTAGGAAGTTTTAATAATACTCCGTCCATACTTTGATCTAACGGCCCTGCACCCATCGATGCACTTTTCAAATCTTCCTGAATCTTTTGAATCGCTTCGGATACTGCTTGGCTGTCCGGAACCGGTGGAGAACCTACCAACATTGAGCCTCCATCCGCAACGGGAGCTGCTCCGGCAGGATTTGCCGTCGCATCCGGTGTCGGTTCGCTCTCTGTCACCATGTTCATAACCGGAGTAACCGATTCTGGAACCGGAGCATAATCATAGATTTTTACAAATTCTTCTTTTACAGCTCTAATTTTTTCCGTATTAACCGAAGCAATAGCAAAAAGTGCAATAAAAAGTGCGAGGAGAAGACTAAAAAAGTCGGCAGTGGGAACCGCCCATTTTTCACCCGCTTCACATTCAGGACACTTTTTACACTTATGTTTTTTAGCCATCAGTTACTCATTAGTTAAATTGGCTGTGTTTTTCTTCCGCAGGCGAAAGAAAGTTCAATAATTTTGCTTCAAGGGTACGAGGATTATCCCCGTGGACAATCCCGATAATACCCTCTAGCATTAATTTTTGTTCTTTGACAATATGGTGTGATTTTGCAATCATTTTTCTTCCCCAAGGTCCTAAAAGGACGTAGGATGAGAAAATACCCGTTACGGTTGCGGTAAATGCCCCCGCGATACCCTGTGCCATCTCTGCAGGGTTATCAAGTTTTTGAAGCGCGAGAATCAGACCCAAAACGGCCCCGATAAGTCCCATAACCGGAGAAGTCTCTCCTGCAAGAAGCCAGTAATGCCCACATCCGTGATAATAATGTTCCGTCTCTTCGATTACGAGTTCAAGGGTTTCAACAATGGTATCAACTTCATTGCCGTCAACCGCCATACTGAGCCCCTGTTTCAAAAATTCATTATCAAGTTGAGCTACTTTTTGTTCCAAGGATAAAAGACCGTCACGTCGTGCCATGGTTGATAATTCAATAATTTGTTTGATTCGTGAATGTAAATCGATAGGGCTTTTTTTAAAAACGATAGGACCGAGATTTTTAAAAGCACCTTTTACAAATTCGCCATCCGTAGCAACCGCAGAGGCCGCCATTGCCGTCGGGAAAATAACGATCAACGAAGCTAAGTGGATAATATGGAGCGGATTCCCACCATCTAAAATATCCCCAGTCGAAATAGATGCAACTGCGATCAGCATACCTAAAATAACCGTTAAATCCACGTGACTCCTTCTCGTTCAGGGTAATTATTATACATCCATGTATTTACCCGTAATTATTACATTCATTGTACCTTGTTTTCACTAAAAATTAGTGCTAAACCCTCTATTTTTTGTTAAAAAAAGTATACAGAATTTTAATCAATACCATCAGAAAAATTCCGCTTCCCATGCTCGCCACAATAAAAGCATAGTACTCATCATGCGTAATCGCATTGGCTTGGTACCCCAAAGTGGCGATAGCAACCGTAAAAGTAAGCGGCATCGAATCGCTCAGAGAAAATAAAATTGTATTTTTAAATCCCAAATATCCGCTGTACGCAACCAGTGAACTAATGAGACGGATACCGATTATTGCACCGGCTATAAAAAGGGCAAGTTCTAAGATTTTCACATCGGTAAACGCATCCAATGCAAGGGTTGAACCGACATGGATGAAGAAAATAGGGACTAAAAATCCAAATCCGAAAGAGGAGAGTTTTTCAGGAAGCTCTGTTTTATGTTTAAAGTACGTTGCAATAAACATCCCTGCCAAAAATGCCCCCAAAACAACATCGATTTTGAGATAAAGCATCACGGCGACCATAATAAACATCAATGCCATTGAGAAACGGATATCTTGATCTTTTCCGTCATCATGGGGCATTATAAGGGTCTTAAGCCCAGGATACCACCAAAATAGGATTCTGATTCCACGAAAAAAGAGGACAAATCCGATCAGAAATAAAAAGAGTCCTCCCAGAGTAAAAGCAAACTCGCGGTTGTACCCATATTCCAATCCCCCGCTTAGAATCGTCAATGCCATAATACTGACCAATTCACCTATAATCCCGATATTGAGTGCTAATGCCAACCACGGTTTATCTTTACCGTATTCCTTGACCAATGCCATCAGCATACCGAGTGAAAAAATCGGAAAGGCTACCAAGTAAACAGCACTTAGATCAAGATACAAAAAGAGCCCAAGAGAACACCCATACAACATAACAAAATAGAGTATCGTACGGCGCAAGAGGGAAGATTTTTCAAAACCGAAGGCTTTTAGATTAACCTCCATACCTGCCAAAAACATCAGGTATAAGAATCCTACTTTGGCAATTATTTTGAAGAGTTCATTTTCAACCAAAAAGCCAAAATAACCGGCTAAACTTCCGAGTAAAATCTCAATTACAACTACCGGTATTTTCGTAACACGAGACAAAAATGGTGAGAGTAAAACCAAAAGAGATAAAGTAATAATAACAACGGTATTGCTCATCCTTATCCTCTCAGCGCTTTCCAAACGTTAATCGCTTGCACATGCTCTTTCACATCATGCACACGCAAGATTGTGGCACCCTCTTCGATCGCTTTGAGATGGATGGCGATACTTCCGGCCAAACGCTCATCACTTTTTGATGGGGAAATAGCATCAATCATCGATTTACGGCTTGCACCCACTAAAAGTTTTTTCCCTAAACGCAAAAAATGGCGTTGATGGGTAATTAAAGTACAATTCTCTTCCGTACGCTTCCCGAAACCAATCCCGCAGTCGAGAATCATATCTTTGATGCCAAAAGTGTCCCCTTTTTTGATACGCTCACGAAAAAAATTCTCTACATCGCTGATAACCGAAGAGTAACTCGGGTTTTTCTGCATTGTCTCAGGTCTCCCCTGCATATGCATGATCACCGCTGTAGCACCGTAACTTCCGCAGAGCCGTGCTACCTCATCGTTAGCCAATCCCGTAATGTCATTGATAATATGAAATCCTCTCTCAAGGGCGTAATGGATGACAAGGGGTTCATAGCTATCTAAGCTGAGTTTTGTTTTCTCATAAAAACGTTGTTCATACAAAGCATCGATGATCGGGCGTACACGGGAGAGTTCTTCCTCCGCACTTACCGCTATACTTCCGGGGCGACTCGATACTCCGCCAAGGTCAATAATACCGGCACCTTCGTGAATCATTGTCTCTATCCGCTCTATCGCTTTGCTCCCTTGAAAACGGCTAGCATGGTAAAAACTATCCTCATTCGCATTCAAGATCCCCATAATCGTGATCGAATCATCCCGTTTCAAATGACAAAAACTTTCCAGCTCCTCGGAAAGCTGTTTCAGCCCAAAAGGTTGTACTTTCTCTTTTTTAACCAGTTGCTGTAATTGACGCTCCGTAGCGATTAACACCACATCAACGTGAGGAGTAGATGCAGTAACCGTCCCTCGAGGAACCGCTAAATCGGCACCGATACTAAGGGCATCTTGTTTGAGAATATTAGCCCCTCCGACATGCAGTTCACGGATACGTATCACATGCATGTGCCCTTTATCCTCCAAGATCGAAACACCGCCTCCGTCTACACCGATACGTTTGAGTTCATGGCGTAAATCAATACTATTGGAGAGTTTTTCAACGACCACGTTTGACCTCTTTGAGAAAGTTCATCAAAACCATCACCAACACACTCTGAAAACGACTGTTCAGCTCAATCAGCCGAAGTGCTTTGTCAAAACCCTCAAGTTGTTGTGAGGAGAGAGAAATTTTTTCCACATGGATAGCCTGATACATCAATTGCTCTATTAACCCTTTTGCTTCATGTTTCTTCAGGCGATCATGCTCTTTTACAAAAGCAAATAATCCTGAAAGGTCAAGATTTTTGAGGGATACCGATAGTGATTCATGTATGTGGGGATGGTGTTCTTGGGAGAGGCTTAGGCGGGAACGTACCGTCGGAAGAAAAGTACTTTTATTCGGAGCAAGCAGAATAAAAACGATATTTCGAGGAGGCTCTTCAAGGATTTTAAGGAGGGCGTTTTGTGCCGGTACCGTGAAGCTTTTGGCTCCGAGAATCAATGTTTTCGTATTCTCTTCGCTTTTGTAAGCCTCTGAGATTACCTCTTTGGCATCTTCGATTTTTAAATCATCCCGCATAAAAGTAACGCATCGCAGAGGATGTCGAGACTCTTCAATCTCTCTCGCACGTTCTTCCATTTGGGCTGTAATGAGAATTCCACCCCGTTCATTCGCGAACATTGATCTCCCCAAACAAGACGGCACTGAGGGTTTTGTCCCATAAACGGTAAAGCTGTAGCAGTTTAATATCAATTAATGGATCGTGCGAACGAAGTACCAAAGCATTTTGGAACCGCTCATCCATAATCCATAACAAAGAGTTTGCATTACGTTTGGCGATATCGGCGCGACGATCATCCCCACGTCCAACGTACCAAAAGAAATACTCCCCCTTAAAAGCGATATCAAGCATATCACTGATCATATCAATCGCCTCTCCGCCACTGATATGATCATAATGGGGATAAAGCGAGTCGATACAAACGATAGGGATCATCGGACGATCTTGAGTCCGTTTATTGAGGGATGACGTAATATAATGGGCAAACCATTTACGATCATGATCGGTAATAAGTACAAGAGTTTTCCCTCCCATAACCTGATCCATGGCATTAGCGATTGCAGGGGTCCACTCAAAACGTTGTTCCTCAAACCAGCTCATCGACGCTCCCTCGGAGCGGATCGACTCTAATGTCCATTGATCAAATTGACGCACTACTTGTCCAACTCATATGCACTGTGAAGTGAGCGAACGGAAAGTTCCGCGTATTTTTCATCGACCACCATCGATACTTTGATCTCAGAAGTAGAGATCATCATAATGTTAATATTCTCATGCGCCATCGTTTGAAACGCTTTTGCGGCAACACCCGTATGCGATTTCATTCCGACACCGACAATAGAGACTTTACAAATATTTTCATCATACGATGATTCACTGATCTCATCTGCAGCAATAAAGGTCTCAACGACTTTTTTAGCATCAAGTAATTCGGTTTTAGGGACGGTGAAATCGAGATTGGTTTTACCATCATGCCCAGAAGTTTGGATGATCATATCTATGTTAACGCTGTTATCCGCCAGACGGGTAAAAATATCCGAAGCAATCCCGGGACGATCAATCACTCCGCTAAGTGATACACGTGCTTGGTTTTTATCAAGTGCGATTCCGCTGACAAGTGGTTGTTCCATAATATTCTCTTCCTTTGTGATAAGTGTCCCCTCAGCATTGGTAAAGCTGGAACGGGTTACGAGGTTAACGTTTAATTTTTTAGCAAGCTCAACGGAGCGGTTTTGGAGTACTTTAGCTCCGAGAGATGCAAGTTCAAGCATCTCATCGTAACTGATACGATCCATTTTCTTAGCACGTGGCTCAATTCTCGGATCGGTCGTATAGATACCGTCCACATCCGTATAAATTTCACATAAATCCGCTCTCAGCGCTCCCGCAACAGCAACAGCGGAGAGATCTGATCCCCCGCGTCCGAGTGTCGTCACTTGACCGCTTTCGCTTACCCCTTGAAATCCGGCAACCACCACGACTTTACCTGCGGCAAGTTCTGCATGCATAATACTGGGATCAATACTCTCAATACGTGCTTTGGTATGAATACTGTCCGTTACGATTCCCGCACGGCGGCCACTCATAGACGTTGCGCTGTGCCCCATCGCATTCAAGGCAATAGAGAGAAGTGCTGCCGTTACCCGCTCTCCCGAACTGAGAAGCATATCGACTTCACTCCGCTCAGGGGTAGAGGTATAATGTTCCGCAAAAGCGATTAACTTATTGGTCTCACCGCTCATCGCCGATACGACAACGACAACCTGATGACCCTCTTTGAGAGTTTGCGAGACACGGTTGGCGACGTTTTGGATCCGCTCCAAATCGCCGACACTGGTTCCGCCAAATTTTTGGACAATTAGCATTACAGATACCCCTTGGTTCTAAAATGGGAGATGACACGTTCGTAAACCGGTTTTTTGAAATGGGCGACATGACTCAACAGCTCATCAATATTGACAAATTTATACGCTTTGAATTCAGGGTGCTTCGTATCGATATCAATGACTGCCCCTTTTTTCAAACGTACCAAATAATAGCGCTGTTTCTGTCCGGCATAAGGCGCCATTTTGAGAGCAACATGGGAAGGGAAATCGTACGCAATCCAATCAGGATACTCAGCGATGATCTCTACCTTGTTGGTACCGATCTCTTCGCCGAGTTCTCTAAAAAGTGCCTCTTCTGACGATTCTCCCTCGTCAATTCCCCCCTGAGGAAATTGCCATACCCCCTCCAAATCACTGCGCTCGGCGATAAAGATATCTTTGGTCTCAGGATACTCATGAGAGAGAATAATCGCCGCCACATTCGGTCGGTAGAACTTTTTTTCGGTCATTCACCATCTTTTAAATTTAATATTATACGTCTAACTCGGCAAAGCCTATTTAGACGGCGGGGACAGGTTGTCCCCTGCTCCCCCCTAAAGCTTTTCGCACTGTATGCGAAAGAATTCTTTATTTTGGAGGGGTATTGTAAACTATTCGCCATTAAAAATACTATAATCCTAATATGCTTTTATACATTCACATCCCTTTTTGCGATAGCAAATGCTCCTACTGTGCGTTTAACTCTTATGTTGATAAATTTTCCCAGCGTGAAACCTATATGAACGCGCTTCGTATCCAGCTCGAATCTGAACTACTCCGTTTTAATGTGAGTCGTGAAAATCCTATCCATACCGTATTTATCGGTGGAGGAACCCCTTCTACCATCGACCCCTCACTTTATCGTCCACTTTTTGAAATGATTGACCCTTATTTAAGTAAAGGGGCTGAAATCACCTCCGAGGCCAATCCTAACAGTGCCACGAGGACATGGTTGGAGGGTATGCATGAGTTAGGCGTTAATCGTCTCAGCTTCGGAGTGCAGAGTTTTAATAATGAAAAACTGAAACTACTCGGGCGTGCTCACCATACGCAACATGCCCTCGAAGCGATCCGAACGGCTGCCGCTATCGGCTATAAACACCTCAGCATCGATTTGATTTACGGGGTACGTGGCGATACCAAAGCCCTTTTATCCTCAGATATTCATCAGGCATTAACACTCCCGATCGATCATATCAGCCTTTATGCGTTGACGATTGAAGAGGAAACTGCCTTTGAAAAAACACCGGAAATCGCGCAAGAAGAGTTGGAACTTACCCAATGGCTTTTTCGCGAAATCACGGCAAAAGGTTACGAACAGTACGAAATTTCAAATTTCGGAAAGTACCGTTCACTTCATAATATCGGGTACTGGAAACATCAGCCCTATATCGGTGTCGGCTCCGGTGCCGTCGGATTTTTAAATAATCAGCGCTATTACCCCAGCAGCAATGTCGAACACTACATTCAAAACCCCTGTGAGGTCATGATCGAAGAGATAGGAGAAAATGCACTTTTAAGTGAAAAACTCTTTTTGGGATTTCGAAGTTTTGTTGGAGTAGAGGCTGAAAATTTAAACGACAAACAAAGAAATCAGGCTGAGATACTCTGTCGCGAAGGAGTTCTAAACTTTCATGAGGGGCGCTATTTTAATAGTGATTTTTTGCTCGCCGATGAAATCGCACTGAGGATAGAAGGGTTTTAAACTTTCTTTGGGTAAAATCCTCATCACTAATAAAATTTTATGTAATGGATAACTGCGATGTTTGGAATGGGTATCGGCGAAATATTAATCATCATTATTATCGCTATTTTATTTTTAGGTCCGGACAAGCTCCCCTCAACGATGGTAGATATTGCTAAATTCTTCCGTAGTGTCAAAGGGACAGTTAACACTGCTCGAGCAACGCTCGAAGAAGAGATGAAGTTTGCGGATATGAAGCAAGAGGCGCTCAACTACAAAAAAGAGTTGACCGATGCGAGTGCAGAGCTAGAGCGTATGACCAATGTGACCGAAATCGGTTCCGAACTCAATGCCCTTAAAAATGATATTAATCTCGATATCCCTCCCCCCGCACCTTCAGCCCCCAAAGAACCCGAAGTGATTACGTTTAAGCCTAAACCGATAGAAACCAAACCGAATGAAGAGAATGTCTAATGTTTGATGATTTAAAACCCCATTTAGTCGAGCTGCGTAAACGTCTTGGAATCAGTGTTGCGGCCATTATCATTATGTTTTTTGTGGCGTTTAATTTCCATGAACCGATTATGTCTTGGATGACAGCACCTTTGAACGATGCATTAGCCGAAGTGGCAAAAATCTCCCCTAACGCTTCTCAGGGTATGGTAACGACCACCCAAGTAGGAGGAACCTTTTTCGTTGCGATGAAAGTTGCTTTTTTTGCCGGTCTACTAGGAGCATTACCGATTATTTTAGCTCAGATTTGGCTGTTTGTCGCTCCGGGACTGTATGCCAATGAAAAAAAGATGCTCTATCCTTTCATCTTTGGGGGAACATCCATGTTCGTCCTCGGTGCACTCTTCGCCTATTACGTGGTCACTCCGTTCGGGTTTAGCTTCTTAATCGCATTCGGAGCCTTTGAGTTTGTCCCTATGATTAATATCGAAGATTACGTCGATTTTTTCTCTAAAATTATGTTTGGATTCGGACTCGCTTTTGAACTTCCGATTATTTGTTATTTCCTTGCCCTTTTAGGACTTATTGATGATAAAATGATGATCGGATTTTTCCGATATGCGATTGTTTTGATCTTCATACTTTCAGCGATTCTTACCCCTCCGGACGTCCTTACCCAAATTTTGATGGCGATCCCCCTTACCCTTTTATACGGTATTTCAATCTTGATCGTACGTGCTGTCAATCCGGCACCGAAAGAAGAACCTTACATTGCTGAAGATGAAGAAGAGACCATTGACTAAACCGCTCGATCCTCTCCTCAGTAAAAGCTATGATTACCATCTCCCCGAAGGTCTCATAGCCACCCATCCTATCCACCCAAGAGATCATGCCCGTCTCCTCATCTACAACCGTACCGACAAATCTATTACTCATGCCCGCTTTGATGCATTGGAAGATTTTATTCCAAGCGGATGCGGTATTATTTTCAACGATACGAAAGTTATCAAAGCACGATTGTATGGGAAAAAAGAGAGTGGTGGAGCCATTGAACTGCTCATCAACCGTCCCCACGACGCCTATGCGATCAATGTCTATATCAAAGGGCGGGTAAAAGTAGATACCCTCTTGCTTTTTGAGGATACGCTTACGGCTCGCATTATCACTTTGCATGAAGACGGTTCACGTGATGTAAATTTTTATCGCGCGGATACCCTCATCCGTTTTGAAGAATTGCTCCCTATATTGGAGAGAATCGGACATATCCCCCTCCCGCCGTATTTGGGACGGGAAGACGACTCCGAAGATGAGCGGGAGTACCAAAGCGTCTTTGCTCACCATGAGGGGGCGGTTGCCGCACCCACCGCATCACTCCACTTTAGTGATACACTCTTTGAAGCCGTTTGTTCCTCTCATCCTCACGCCTTTGTCACCCTCCATGTCGGATCAGGTACCTTTAAACCCGTCGAGGCCGCTGTTATCACCGATCATCCGATGCACTCGGAGTATTTTGACATTAGTTCTGCCGCCAAAGAGCTTATCGACAGTGACATCTCCCTTTTGAGTGTTGGAACGACCTCGACACGCACGGTCGAGTACCATGTCCGTACTCAGGAATTAAAGGGTGAAGCCAATCTCTTTTTACATCCGAATAACCCACCCAAACGGATTAATCACCTGCTAACTAATTTTCATCTTCCCCAATCTACCCTTCTAATGCTGGTCGCATCCTTTGTCGGGCTGGAAGAGACACACCGTATATACCAATCAGCAATCGATGAAAAGTATCGCTTTTTCTCCTACGGTGATGCGATGCTTATACTCTAAATTACTCCTAATTATGATAAAATAGTGATATTCCTTTCCAAGGCATTATCATGGATAAAATTAACCGCAGACATTTTTTAGGCGCCGGTCTTATTTTAGGTGCGTCTACCCTATTGGGCAAAGAAACCACACAAAAAATCATCACAGATAGTAAAGATTTTGTACCTCCAGTGATCGCTTTTCCTGAGAAAAAACCTCTCAAAGTAATCTCTGATCGCCCTCCTCTTCTTGAATCGCCTCGTGATATTTTCACCCAAGCCATCACTCCGAATGATCAATTTTTCGTCCGATGGCATATGCCTGATATTCCTACTTACATTGACTTAAACGAATTTCGTCTTCAGGTACAAGGCTCAGTTGAAACTCCGCTTTCACTCAGTGTCGATGATTTGAAAAGTAAATTTGAACCCGTAGAAATCACTTCGGTTCTTCAATGCGGCGGAAATAGCCGTAAATATTTCGCAGGGACAGGTCCCGCAACCCATGGTGTGCAATGGGGACATGGAGCGATGGGCTGTGCCGTGTGGAAAGGGGTTCGCCTCAAAGATATCCTCAATCGCGCGGGAGTCAAAGGCTCAGCCAAATGGGTCGGTGTCAACGGTCTGGAAAAACCTGCAATGGATGAGACTCCAAAATTCTTCCGAGAAATGAATATTGATGAAGCCTTGAGCGGGGAACTGATTGTAGCCTATGCCATGAACGGCGAAGATCTCCCTTATCTCAACGGATTCCCGTTACGTCTTGTCATTCCGGGGCACTTTTCAGACAGCTGGGTAAAAATGCTCTCTGAGATCACCGTTATGGATGAGT
>JAGXHZ010000128.1 GCA_024635855.1 Sulfuricurvum sp. | reverse complement strand
GGGATACAAGAGAGTTCAGAAATTCTTGATTGTGGCAATTCCGGAACAGGAATGCGGCTTTTTTGCGGGCTTCTTTCCTCTGCTCAAGGTCATTTTATTCTCACGGGAGACGAATATCTCAAGCGTCGTCCGATGAAACGGGTGACACAGCCTCTTCGTGCAATCGGTGCAAATCTCGATGGACGCAATAACGGCGATCTAGCCCCCCTTGCAATCCGTGGAGCTTCTCTGAGAGCTTTTGAGTATACTTCCCCCATCGCCTCCGCTCAAGTGAAAAGTGCCATGATGCTGGCAGCATTGCGTTCGGACGATGTTTGTACCTTTCGTGAACCACAGCTTAGCCGTGATCACACAGAGCGAATGCTTCGCGGGATGGGTGCTCATATCGAAATCAATGGCTTGGAAACAAAAATCTGGCCGTTAGACAAACCTCTTTCACCGTTGAATATCCGTGTTCCCGCCGATCCATCCAGTGCTTTTTTCTTTGCGGTTGCGGCTGCAATCACCCCTGATTCTATCGTTGTCATCGAGGGAGTTACCCTTAATCCCACCCGTATTGAAGCCTTCAAAGTACTTGAACGTATGGGTGCAAATATTACCTATACGTTAACCAGTGAAAAGTATGAACCCATCGGAAATATTACGGTCAAATACGCTCCGCTCAAAGCGGTTATCGTCGAAGATAAAATCTCATGGCTCATCGATGAATTGCCTGCCCTCTCTATCGCTATGGCATGTGCATCAGGGAAAAGCATCATCAAAAATGCCGAAGAACTTCGGGTAAAAGAGTCCGATCGCATTAAAACGGTAGTGGACAATCTAAATCTTTGCGGTATTGAAACCGAAGAATATCCTGACGGTTATGCAGTGCAGGGGGGAATGTTGCAAAAAGCGGTCGTTAACAGCTATGGAGATCACCGCATCGCGATGAGTTTTTTGATTGCAGGGTTACGTTGCGGTATGGAAGTAGAAGATATTGAGTGTATTAATACGTCATTCCCAAATTTCTTTGACCTTTTAAGTGTCTGTACCAAGGTGGAAAAGTGAAGATTCAACTAGCAGAGAGTTACGGCTTTTGTTTTGGCGTAAAACGGGCGATTAAAATCGCAGAAGAAAATAAAAACTCATCCACGTACGGTCCACTGATCCATAATGCAAATGAAATAGAACGGCTTAAACGCGATTTTAACGTTGCCTTGAGTGACAATCTGGACAGTTTTGAATTCGGCGATACCGCAGTTATTCGAACGCATGGTATTCCCAAACAGGAGCTGGAGATACTGCGCGAACGTAACGTTGATGTGATCGATGCAACCTGTCCCTATGTTACCAAGCCGCAGCAGATTTGTGAAGAGATGAGTACGCAAGGCTACGATATCCTTATTTTTGGCGATGAAGAACATCCGGAGATAAAAGGGGTAAAGAGCTACGCGACAGGCAAAGCGTATGTTGTAAATTCAGCAGAGGAAGTCGATGCTCTGCCTTTGCGTGAAAAGGTGGCAGTGGTAGCGCAAACAACCCGCCGCATTGAAGATTATCAGAATATTGTCTCAAAGCTGATGATTTCGCATAAAGAGGTCCGTGTGTTCAATACGATTTGCAATGCAACGTTTGATAACCAAGATGCCGTCCGTAAGCTCGCGCGTGAGGCGGACGTGATGATCGTCATCGGAGGAAAAAACTCTTCGAATACCAAACAGCTCCATTCAATTGCATTGGATGAGTGTCCCAGCAGCTATCACATTGAAAGTGCAGATGATTTAAATCCCGAATGGTTTGTGGGTAAAAACTTTTGCGGTATCAGTGCCGGTGCTTCTACTCCGGATTGGATTATTCAGTCGGTTATGGAACGAGTTCGTACTCTTTAATATTTTGATCTGCGTGAACGTAGATTTGGAGGTGTTGTATGATAAGAGCTCAAAGTGGAAAGTGCCATTGGTTAGCACTTCTAAAAGCTCAATGCAGGGAGGCACTAAATGCCGAGTCGTAAAATTTTTGTAACAGGTGGTTGCGGATACATCGGAACGCATACGTGTGTAGAGCTTTTGGCGGCAGGTTATGATGTTGTGGTGTATGATAATTTTTCGAACAGCTCTCACCTCCGCCCAATGTACCTCCGTTAATCTCGGTACAGGAAAAGGATACAGTGTTTTGGAAGTTGTAAAAGCATTTGAAAAAGCGTCCGGACGTACAGTTTCTTACACGATCGCGCCTCGCCGTGAAGGGGACATCGCAGCATGCTACGCCAATCCCCAGAGTGCATCAGAACTGTTAGACTGGAAGGCGCAACGTACACTGGAGGAAATGTGTAATGATACATGGCATTTTCAATCAAAAAATCCAAACGGGTACACGAAGTGAAAATAAAATTTGGGAATGATTAACCTGAAGTTTGATATGATTTAAAAAATTCTGTTAGGAGTTTGAAATGCATACCATTACATTGAAAGTTCAAGATAGTATATACGATCATATTATGTTTTTATTATCAAATTTAAGCACAAAAAAATTAGAGATTATTGAAGATAAAATTGTTCCTGCTGCATCAGAAGAGCTTATTGATTCCTCAAACTATGATATCCAAGCTTTCTCTAACCATTCAGCCAATCTCATAGATGATTGGAAAGGTATCGAAGAGGATGAGATATGGAAATAGTGCAGGGAGATGTGGTCCTTTGTACGTTTTATTTTAGCGATATGAAGCAATCGAAAATGAGACCAGTATTGGTTTTTAAAGACAACTTGCCTCACGATGATTTTATTGCGATTCCTATAAGCAGTAAGATTCAAAAATTATATCAAGATGAAATTGTCATTGATATGTTGGATTTTTTAGAAGGAAATTTACCTGTACAATCGAAGCTGATGATCCGTAAAACCTTTGTGGTGTCAAAATCAGTTATTGTAAAAAAATATGGAATTTTATCTTTCAATGCTTATCAAAATTTTCATAGAGCTTTTTGCAAATATTTTGGATGTTGATGACATCCTTGGAGCTTGAAAATTGGAAATTGCGATATATAAAAGAAAACCCTCTTTTACATTTATAGACTAAAACAAATAGTAAGCAACAAAACGATAAAATCCCACAAATAAATGGATTATAGGAGATCAGTGTGATTCGAAAATGTCTTTTTCCCGCTGCCGGATACGGTACGCGATTTCTCCCTATGACCAAAGCTATTCCTAAAGAGATGCTCCCAGTCCTCACCAAACCTCTGATCCAGTACGGTGTCGAAGAGGCGATGGGTGCTGGGATGAACACGATGGCGATTATCACCGGACGGGGTAAACAGGCGATTGCGAATCACTTCGATGTGAGTTACGAGTTGGAGCATCAGATTCAGGGGACAGATAAAGAAAAGATGCTTGCAGATATCCGTGACATCATCGATAACTGTACCTTTTCCTATACTAGGCAATCATTTATGGGGGGATTAGGTCATGCGATCCTCACAGGAGAAACATTGATCGGGAACGAACCGTTTGCCGTTGTCCTCGCCGATGATTTATGTGTGAATGATGATGAGGGAGTATTGGCACAGATGGTGAAGCTCTACAATGAGTATCAGTGCAGCATTGTAGCCATCGAAGAGATCGATCCCTCCCAGACTCACAAATACGGTGTGATCGCAGGAGCCCAAATTGCAGAGAATATCTACCGTGTCGATACGATGGTCGAAAAACCTTCCCCCGCCGATGCGCCAAGCAACCTTGCCATCATTGGACGCTACATCCTCACCCCAGATATCTTTGAAATCTTACGTGAAACGGCACCGGGAAAAGGGGGCGAGATCCAAATCACCGACGCACTGATGACACAAGCACGTGCGGGCAATGTTATTGCCTATCGTTTCCACGGCAAACGTTATGATTGTGGTAGCATTGACGGTTATGTTCAAGCAACAGTAGGGTTATATGAAAAGGAAAAGAAACAATGAAGGGCATTATTTTAGCCGGCGGAAGCGGAACACGCCTCTATCCTATCACCAAAGGGGGGAGTAAGCAGCTCGTTCCCATCTACGATAAACCGATGGTCTACTACCCTCTCTCAGTGTTGATGCTTGCTGGGATTACTGAGGTGCTTATTATCTCTACTCCTACAGATTTACCGCGTTTCGAAGAACTCCTAGGGGATGGCAGTGACATCGGGATGCGTTTTGAATATTGCGTTCAGCCTTCCCCCGATGGTTTGGCACAGGCGTTTATCCTGGGTGCTGATTTTATCGGAAATGATGATGTGTGTCTCGTATTGGGTGACAATATCTTCCACGGTCATGGTCTCACCAAGCTGCTGGCACAATCGGTACGCAATGTCACCGAAGAGAAAAAGGCAACCGTATTTGGCTACTGGGTCAAAGATCCGGAACGCTATGGGGTTGCTGAGTTTGATAAAGAGGGAAATGTCCTCTCCATCGAAGAAAAACCCGCAAAACCTAAAAGTTCTTATGCCGTTATCGGGCTGTATTTTTATCCCAACAGTGTTGTCGAAATTGCCAAAAATATTAAACCTTCTGATAGAGGTGAATTAGAGATTACCACCGTCAACCAAGAGTATCTTGCTCAAAACGCTCTCAAAGTCGAACTCATGGGACGTGGGTTTGCATGGCTGGATACGGGTACGCACGAAAGTCTATTGGAAGCCAGTATGTTCATCCAAACCATTGAAAATCGTCAAGGACTCAAAGTCGCCTGTCTTGAAGAGATTGCTTACGAAATGGGCTACATCACCAAAGAAAAACTCCTTGAACTGGCTAAACCTCTCTCTAAAAACCAATACGGTCAATACCTGATCCGTCGTGCTAACGAAGGGAAAATCGAAGAATGACATTCACCCGTACAGCCATCCATGATGTCATCATCATCGATCCAAAGGTTCACGGTGACGCACGGGGTTATTTTGTGGAGACGTTTCGAGCAGACAAACTCGAAGCCTTCTTAGGCTTCCCTATCCCGTTCTGTCAAGACAACGAATCCTCCAGCTCTTATGGAGTATTACGGGGATTGCATTATCAGCTCCCTCCCCATGCTCAGAGCAAACTTGTTCGGGTTATCGAGGGAGAGGTTCTTGATGTTGCCGTTGACATTCGTGAGGGTTCACCAACCTTCGGTCAGCACGTTGCGGTTCGTCTTTCGGGTGAGAACAAACGCCAACTATTAATCCCAAGAGGATTTGCCCATGGGTTTGTTGTCCTCTCTGAAACATGTACCTTCGCCTATAAAGTCGATAACTATTACAGCCCCGAATGTGATCGGGGTATGGCATTTGATGATCCTGCTTTGAATATTGACTGGATAGTCGAAAAAGCTCAACTGCAACTTTCAGCCAAAGACACAGTACAACCAAGCTTTGCAAATGCAGATCATTTTGACTTTACTGAAAACCTCTACACCCTAAAGGGTACAGATGTCTAAAATTCTCGTTACAGGAGCAAATGGGCAACTGGGAAGTGAAATCAGAGCATTAAGTACCTTGTATCCCCAGCACGAGTTTACCTTTGCCGATCGTAACACACTGGATTTAAGCAATATCTGCAAACTGGAAGATTATTTTGAGGATAAAACATTTGATGCCATCATCAACTGTGCTGCTTATACGGCGGTAGATAAAGCCGAATCGGATGAAGAACTTGCCAACACGATCAACCATCGTGCAGTTTCAATGCTTGCAAAAATTGCACAAAAGAAAAACATTTCACTCATTCATGTTTCAACCGACTATGTCTTTGATGGCAAAAACTTTTCTCCTTACATCGAAACCGATCCCACCGATCCGCAAGGAGTTTACGGACGAACCAAGCGTGATGGTGAGAACACCATTTTGGACGTTGCACCTAACAATACCATTATCATCCGTACGTCTTGGGTCTATTCGTCCTTTGGAGCTAACTTTGTAAAAACCATGCTTCGTTTAGGTAAAGAACGCGATTCCTTAGGGGTAATCTTCGATCAAGTAGGAACTCCGACATACGCACGGGATTTAGCCAAAGCGATTTTAGATATTCTTCCACAAATCAACAATACCATACCTG
>JAGXHZ010000127.1 GCA_024635855.1 Sulfuricurvum sp. | reverse complement strand
TCCGTCATGACGGATAAAAGTAGTGTCGTAAAAAGAGAGATAGGTCTGAAAATCATTATATTTCCATGCATATCGCCATTGGTAGAGCTGCGCGATGATTGTTGCGTAGGGGACGTTTAAATTTTCTTTAGGTTTGGTATCAATAACTAGAAGTGTGTTTTTATAATCAATTTTTTGATCAAGGTTGCTTAGCTCATTGTTATCAATAACAATACACCCTTTGGTAAAATTATCTCGATCACCGGAAGCTGGTTGACCATGTATCCAAATACCGTCGCCACTTTTTCCTCGAATACGATCATATAAATTGGGATAAGACGTGACAAACGCCATTGGTCCATAAAAAGGATCTACGGTGGATAGCTTTTGGGTGAGAGAATAAATACCAATAGGGGTACGGCGATCTCCGGCGCTTAGTTTATCTCCATCATATTTTCCTGTAAATGCCGGAATAGTTTTTAAAAGGGCAAAGCGTTCTTGTTTCCCTTTATTTTCTTTACGATATAAACTTAAACTTGGTTGATCTTTTTCGCATACAAGTAAGGTGTCTGTGGCTTCATAATAGCCAAATTTGAGATCTTTATTTGAAATTTTTGAATGCCAAAAACTTGAATCACCAAGTCCGTGGTCGATCTCTTTGGCAATAGCATTCATTCCTCCGCTGCGATAAAGATCCATTACCTCCCCTGCAACAAGAGAGTTTATGAAAAGGGGAAGTAATAAAAGTTTTTTTACCATTCATATCCTAAATCACTTAAGAATTTTTTGTCGGTTGTCCACCCTTTTTTAACCGATACAAAAAGTTCGAGGTAAACGGGTTTAGGGGAGAGACGTTCAATTTTCTCACGGGCATTTTTTCCGATGCGCTTGATTGCAACCCCTCCTTTACCAATGATAATTCCTTTTTGGGATTCTTTTTCGACAATAATGGTTGCTCGAATATGTTCTGTTGGGGAATCTTCATCAATCTTATCAATTAAAACGTCAGATTCGTAGGGAATTTCGTCGCTAATGTTATCAAAAATGGCTTCACGAATGAATTCTTTATAAATTGTTCGTATCATTTCGGTGGTGATATTCTCAGGATCATAGAGATAGGGAGATTCATCTAAGTATTTGACGATCGTATTTAGTAAGTCATTTTTACCCACATTTTTAGTAACTGACATTGGAATAAGTGCTTCAAATTTATCGCTATATTGATTATATTCGCCGATTTTTTTAAGTAAATCAGCTTGAGATATTTGATCAATTTTACTCAAAACGATAATATGCTTGCGCTTGTCACCATTGATTTCTAAAAACTTTTCATAATAACTGGTTTTATCGGAAGCGGGAGCTAGGTAAACAACTATGTCACAATCACCAATTGCTTTGAGTGCTTCTTCAAGCATATATTGATTGAGAAGTTTTTCGGCTTGATGAAGTCCTGGTGTATCCACAAAAATGATTTGATCGTCATTATGCATAACGATAGCATTCGAACGCTTACGCGTAGCGTTTGCTTTTTGGCTTACAAGGGCAATTTTTTCTCCCAGTATCCAATTCATCATGGTACTTTTACCAGCATTGGGTCGTCCTATTAGGGCGACAAATCCTGCCTTACTCACGAGAGACCTTGGATTTCAAGATGCAATGTTGCGTGAATTCCATGCCCAAGCTTAAGGTCTAAGTCATGTAATCCAACGGTTTTAATGCCGTGTTTTGCATCCAATTCTTTTTTATCGATTTCGATAGCGTGTTGATCGTGTAATGCTTGAGCAATTTCATCTTTAGTGACGGAACCAAAAAGATGTCCTGTGTCGCCAAGTTTTTTCTTGATAACTACTTTTATCTCTGCCAGCGTTGCTTTAATAGCATTTAAGCGTTCAATTTCAGCAGCTTCATGGGCTGTTTTTTTACGCTGATCGGACTCGTATTTTTTTAATACTTCGTGAGTTGCAAGAAGTGCAAGACCTTTTCCGATAAGAAAATTCTTACCGTAACCGTCGGCTACTTCTTTGATTTCACCTGTTTTTCCAACACCTTTAACATCTTTAGTTAATAATACTTTCATGACACTCCTTGAATTAGCCGCGAATGATTTTGCCGTTATAACCAACAATTCCATGTGCGAGGTTGGAGACTTTTGTGAAGCCCATATCGGTTAGAATGCGTTGACAGTGAGCACTTCGGCTGCCAACGTGACAGTAGACAATAACGTTCTCATTATTTTTTAGTTCAGCTTCGTTAAGAGTTTGAAAAAAACTGCTGGTTGGGACTAGGATATCAGCCCCTTCAATGCGACCAGATTTCCATTCCATCCATTCACGTACATCGACCACTTTAAAGCTAACCATTCCAAGTTCGCGTGCTTCGAAAAGAGAGGTTAATTCATCTGCATCGATGTTTCTTTTTTGAAGTAAAAATTCGCATTCTTCTGTTGTAAGACCGCGTGAATGTTGATGGGTAATGGTTTCAATCTCTTCTGATTTCATTAAAGATGCCGCATATTCTGGTGTACAGAAAATTTGACAGTGGCAGACTCCCTCTTGGGGAATCTCTTTTTCAATAGCAGGTGTACATGGACAGAGTCTGTTATCGCTGCTTTTGTAAACACCATCAACTTCTTCAACCATATAGCATGGGCAAAATCGTTTGTTGTACATCATTTTATTACGAGCAAGTCCCATTTGGACTCCCTCGTTAATCTCAGAATGAGGATTATAAACCCAGTTAAATTGATTGACAACTTTATCTGTAAATTTAATTGTTTTTTCAAGTTCAGCCTGAAATTCAGGAGAATTCATATCTATTTTGATAATACTCATTTCTTTTATCCTTTATTTGTTTTTTCGTGCTTTACCGGCAATAATGAAGCGCAATGCATTGAGTTTTATGAAGCCGCCGGCATCTTTTTGATCATAAACAGAATCTTCTTCAAAGGTGCAGTACTCAGGGTTAAAGAGAGAGATATCAGAGCTGCGTCCGACAACCATAATATTACCTTTGTAGAGTTTCAATCGAACGGTACCGCGAACGTTTTGCTGTGTTTTATCGATAGCAGCTTGTAGCATTTCACGCTCCGGTGCAAACCAAAAACCATTATAAATAAGTTTTGCATAACGTGGCATAAGCTCGTCTTTTAGGTGCGCTTCTTCACGATCTAGGGTTAAAGATTCAATAGCACGGTGAGCTTTGAGCATCACGGTTCCGCCGGGTGTTTCATAACATCCGCGACTTTTCATTCCGACAAAACGGTTTTCGACGATGTCCGCACGTCCGATTCCATGACGACCTGCGATGATGTTGAGCTGTTCTAACATCACAGCAGGTGATAGAGCCTTGCCATTTAGGGTGATAGGGTCACCTTTTTCGTATCCTAGTTCAATATATTCAGCTTCATCCGGAGCATTTTCAGGAGAACTTGTCCAACGCCACATACTTTCCTCAGGCTCTGCTGCCGGATCTTCGAGGATTCCACCTTCATATGAAATATGCAAGAGATTGGCATCCATAGAATACGGAGATTTGGTTCCGCTCATTTCGATTTTAATACCGTGCTCTGCCGCATATGCTAAGAGTTTTTCTCGTGAATTAAGTTCCCACTCGCGCCATGGAGCAATGATGGTTAAGGCACTGTTTTGTCCCAAATACCCCATCTCAAAACGGACTTGGTCATTTCCTTTTCCGGTTGCGCCATGACTGACGGCATCTGCTCCGGTAATACGAGCAATTTCTGCTTGACGCTTGGCAATCAGCGGACGTGCGATGGAGGTTCCAAGAAGGTATTCGCCCTCATAAATAGCGTTGGCACGAAACATTGGGAAGACGTAATCACGAACAAATTCTTCACGGAGATCTTCGATGTAGATGTTTTCCGGTTTGATACCAAGACTAATTGCTTTTGCACGAGCCGGTTCTACCTCTTCGCCTTGCCCTATATCAGCAGTAAAGGTGACAACTTCACATTGATATTCATCTTGAAGCCATTTGAGGATAACGCTGGTATCCAAACCGCCTGAATACGCGAGTACGACTTTTTTAACCTCTTTTTTCATCATTCTATCCTATGAGTATATTTTCCACGTACGTGAAGTAAATGGGGCGATTTTAGCAAAAAATAGATGAGATGACGGTTAAAGTTTGAGATTGACGGAAGAAGAAGTTACATTTTCAGTAGCTTTGAGAAAATCAAGGGTCTTTTTGAGTTGAGAGAGAGAATGAAGGGTCAGCGAGCGTTCGCTTTCTAAAAATATTTTTGCGTTATGAAGAAGATAAGCCGTCTCTTCCATCTCAAGAAGAGAAGAAAAATGAGGCGTTTGGTCTAATAATAATTCTAGCTTTGATATATCCTGAAGAATAATCGCTTTTTTAAGCTCATTGAGCCATAGTGACATTTTCTCTCCATGCTTCCAAAAGCCCTTTCATCACACGATTAACTTCGTCAAGTTTTTCAGAATTATTTTGAATATTTGCCTCAACCAAAAGTCGTAACTGGTAATGGTACAGTCCTGATAAATAATGGGCAACATCACCTTGTGAATAATCAAGAATGTTAATAAGTTCGGCGAATACTGCATTTGATCGATTAATCCAATAGGTTCGTCGTTCAATATCTCCTTCATTAATAGAGCGCTTCGCTTGCATATTGAAGCGTAAAACTCCCTCATACATCATTTGAATCAATTTTTCAGGAGATTCTACTCCGACGTTATTTTGGGTATACGTATTGTAGGCTAAATTGTTATTGTACATAATTGATTCCTTGAATTTTTAATGACACGGTGATGAAAAATGGTTGATTAACCTTTATGGTCGAATAGTAATCCTGTCACTTCTTGCATTTTTGGTAACAATTGTTCTGCTTGTTCAAGTGGGAAACGTCTAAGTACTTGATTACGCTGAGTATCAATGACGGAAACATAAAAATCATCAGATCTATTGTCAAAGCCAAAGCGTAACGATGTACTAAATGGATCGAGTGAGCGGTTAAGCTGGTCAATGAGTTTGTCCATTTGTTCTTGAGAACCTACTTTTTCAGTTTTGGCACTTGTCTCTTGCTGAGCCAATTTTTCTTGATGAATTTGTGTCTTTTGGATATCTTGCACACTCTGTGCTGATTGTGTTTGAGCAACTTTCACCGTATTCATTTGAGATTGTTGCATCTTTGCAGTTGACTGTAATATTTCCATCTGAAATCTCCTTGCGCTTCATTCAAAGCAATTTATTATAAGCTAAATCGCCATAAAAAATAAAAACTTTAATTTTGTGATTAATTTTTTATGATACTCTTGCGATTATGAAACGATACTGGAATTTATTATTACAAGAGCCTTTGCTCGCCAGACTTTCACTTATTCAACTTATCGCCTATTTTGGTGCTTGGTTTAGCAATGTGGCTATTTATACGTTGCTAATACAGTTGCATGTGAATGCATCAACAATTGCTTTTGTAGCAGCGCTTCATTTTTTTGCCGGAGTGCTTCAAGCCCCTTTGAGCGGTGTTATTATTGATCGAATTTCCCCTAAAAGACTGATGATTTTCCTGACTATTACAGAAATTGTGGCTACGGTGTCGTTAATTAGTATTGAAGACGTGTCCATGCTTGGGTGGCTATATCTACTGGTATTCATTCGCATGGGAGCTGCAAGTTTTCAATTTACGGTTGAAATGTCCTTATTGCCAAAAATTGTAGAAGGCAAGGCATTGCAATATGCTAATGAAATTCACTCAATAATTTGGTCTTTTTCGTATACGTTTGGAATGGCACTGGGCGGTGCTGTGGTTTATTATATTGGGACTACGTATGCCTTTTTATTGGATGCATTACTTTTTTTAGTGGTTCTTAGCCTCGTTCTTATGCTTAAAATCGAGATTGAAATAAAGAAAAATAGTGAACGCTTTTTGACAATGATGGGAGATGCCTTTCGCTACATTCAACGTGAGCCTATCGTGATGCATTTAATGCTTCTGCACGCAGTGGTTGGATTTACGGCATTTGACGCTTTGGTGGTGCTGAGCGTGGAAAAGTATTACACCAGTATTGTAGCCGTATCTCTAGGTATTGGGCTAGTGAATGCGTGTAGAGCTATCGGACTAACCATTGGACCATTATTATTAGGGGAATGGGTTAATCTGCATCGGCTTAAATTTCTTTTGATTGCGGAAGCTCTCGCAATCATTTTTTGGGGTATTGTTATTGAATATTTTTATTTATCTTTAGTGGCTTCGGTACTGGTTGGATTGGTGACTACTACATTGTGGTCGTATACGTACACGCTTTTGCAGGAACATACGCATTATGACTATTATGGTAGGGTGGTTGCCTATAATGATATGATCTTTTTAGCGACAGGAGGGCTGGTTTCCTTGCTCATTGGCTTTTTAGTTGATCAACAGTTTGGGCTTGGGGTGATTGCTTTTATTTTAGGAAGCGCTTTTGCTGTTGCGGCTCTTTATTATAAGTGGATTCGTTCGAACTATAGTTTAAAAGAGATTGGAAAACAATGATATATAAATACAAACAGTATGAAATCGATCTTACAAAAGTAACACGGCTCTATCCGGCAGCTCTTATCAGTGCAGGAGGAGAGAGCGCATCGGTTTCTTTGGAATGGGCACAGATGAAAGAAGATAAGATTGTTCTTGAAGCGTATGTCTTGATTTGTGATTTTGATCCAGCGGGAGAGGTTCCGGTTAATCGTATCGAAATACAGTTTGAAACGAAAGAACAGCTTTTTCTTGCCATGAATGACATTTCTATCTTGTTAAAAGAAGAGAACTAGTTCTCTTCGTCTATCATTTGCTGATACTGGTTAATGATGGTTTTAAGGCGGCTTCGATCAGGCATTTTACGAGAAGCAATGTAGCCAACAACGCCACCTTCTTCATCAAGCTTAGGGACAATATTGACTACAACCCAGTAGTATTTTCCATCTTTTCGAAGATTTTTGACATATCCTTCCCATGTTTTTCCGCTTTCAATGATTTTCCACATTCCGGCAAAGGCGGCTTTGGGCATATCCGGATGACGCAGTAAACTGTGAGGTTGACCAATCGCTTCTTCTTTGCTGTAGAGAGTCATTTCGGTGAATTTACGATTTACAAAAGTGATAATCCCTTTGGTGTCGGTTTCGGAGATGAGACTTCGTCCATCAAAAAGTATTTCTTGATCAACTGGGGCAGGTCGTTTCATTATTAAAGTCCTTAGGGCACAAAAAATTTAAGTTTCTAAATATAAGTATAACCAAATCAAAAAATAATTTTCTTTAAAAATATTATAATTTTCTCATTTTAGCACATCAAAGGCAAAATCAATCGGTTACCGTTTATAATTGCACCTTTATGAAACAGATATTGTAAGGATAAATTTTGGATGTTATTGAACTTTTTAAAAAATTAATCAGCTCAAAAAGTCAAACTCCTGAGGATGACGGGATACTTGAATTTGTAGAGCAGTATCTGGAGGGTTTCACCTCCATTCGTGTTGATGTCGAAGGGGTTAAAAATCTTTTTGCATATCGTCGTTTTGGAGAGGGTAAACATCTTTGTTTCGCAGGGCACGTCGATGTAGTTCCCGCTGGAGAGGGGTGGAATAGTGATCCTTATGCGGCTACTGAAATAGATGGATATATTTATGGACGCGGCGCACAGGATATGAAAAGCGGAGTCAGCGCCTTTGTTCAAGCTCTTAAAGAAATAAAGGAGTTTAATGGGACGTTATCACTTTTATTAACGTCCGATGAAGAGGGACCGGCGAAGTTTGGAACGATTGAAGTATTAAAATATTTAAAAGAGCATAATTTACTTCCTGATGCCGTGGTGGTTGCGGAACCAACATGTGAGGAAGTGTTTGGTGATGCTATTAAGGTCGGACGCAGAGGTTCTATTAATGGAGTTTTGGAAATTCACGGGAAACAGGGTCATGCTGCTTATCCGGAAAAAGCGATCAATCCTATTCACCAGATTGCACCTATTTTAGCAAACATTGCAGGAGCTTTTTTGGACGAAGGAGATGCGTATTTTGCTCCATCACAGTTGGTTGTTACGGACATCCGCTCCGGTATCGAGACAACGAATGTTTCTCCAGGAAAGCTTAAAATGATGTTTAATGTCCGTAATTCAACTAAAACGGATAAGAAAAAGATAGAAATATTTATCGAACAACAGTGCAAAGGGCTAGATTATACGCTTAGTCTCGATCAATCTGCTGTCCCTTTTGTGACAGATGCCAACACGCATATTGTTAGAACATTGAGTGAATGCATACAAGAAGTGCGCACAATAATACCAAAACATTCAACCGCAGGGGGAACCTCGGATGCACGTTTTGTTGCGTCGTACGGTATCGATGTAATTGAATTTGGTGTGATAAATGACACGATTCATGCCCCCAATGAGCGAACATCTGTTATTGAAGTTCAGAACTTGTATAAAGTTTTTAGTTTATTAATAAAACGATTTTGATAAAATAGTGTTCTTTAAAGGAAAATAATGAAAAAATTAGTAATAGTGATTTTACTCACTATCAGCGCTTTTGGGACAGAGATAGTGTGGAATAATTCATACGATCAAGCTCTTGTCAAAGCTAAAAAGGAGGGAAAGCCTCTGATGGTACTTATTACGAGTGAGACGTGCCGATGGTGCCGTAAGCTTGAATCTACTACGCTTCAAGATGATGAGATTGTGTCGCGTATCAATCTCTCGTTTCAGGCGGTTAATGTAACGAAGGATAAAAGTATTTATCCTAAAAATTTAAGTGCAAAAATGGTTCCAATGAGTTATTTTATCGATCCTCGTAACGGTAAAATACTCTATTCAATACCTGGGTTTTGGGGAACAGAAGATTACAACTCTATTCTCGATGATGCACTTCTAAGATACAAAAAATAAAGGTTTATACAATGATAAAAAATGTTCAAACTCCTGATGCTCCTGCGGCAATCGGACCATATTCTCAAGCGATGATTGCGAATGGTATGGTATTTACATCGGGTCAAATTGCTCTCACTCCCAGCGGTGAGATGCTTACCGGTGATGTTAAAGAACAGTGCTCTCAAGTATTGGCGAATTTAAAAGCAGTTTTAGAAGCGGCGGGAAGTTCATTGGATAAAGTTGTAAAAACAACGATATTTTTAGACAATATGGAGGATTTTATGGCGGTTAATGAGTTATATGCAACTGCTTTTGGGGATCACAAGCCTGCCCGTTCTACCGTTGCCGTTAAAACGCTTCCTAAAAATGCGTTGGTTGAAATCGATGCTATCGCATTGATTTAATCTCACCACCATTGATAGGCTAATGGATGATGAGTAACTCTACTCCAAGATTAAACTATTATTCTCAGAGTGTCCAGAAATTTGACGGTGGCGTTTTATTTGATGTTGAGTTTTAATTCTGGATATTTTTCCTGAAAAATACGCTCACTCTCGGCGGTAAGTTTGGTTCCTTCGATAATATCTTTATTACCTTGTTCTATTTCATTTTTTCCGGTAGACATATCTTTGTCTCCTGATTTTACAAGCTCTTCGCCATGTTTAACCAATTTCTCACCTGAGACTTTTAATTTTAATCCTTTATCCCAATCGTTAGCAATCTGTTTTTGATCGACTCCGGTTGCTTTCTCCTCTGCTGCATGCATTCGCATGAAGTCACCTGTTGTTGGTGCTTTTGATGCACATCCTGATAATACTGACATGACAATGACAGTAGCTGCTATTACTTTTAGCTCTTTCATAATGTTACCTTTAGTTTAGAATTGTGAAAAATCACTAAACATATTCTATCTAAATAAATATATAAAGTAACCATTAATAATTAAATATATTTATTATTGTATTTATTATATTAAAATTTATTAATGTTTTTTATCGCCTCTTTATTAATAACTTAAAGCCTATAATAGAAAGCGCGACATAAAAGTAGCGGCAGGAGCTGATAATGACACGAAAAAAAATATCTGAAATCCCAGTAATACAGAAGAACGATATTCGTTTTCCTATTGTCGGTATCGGTGCATCCGCAGGAGGGCTTGGTGCTTTTGAATCTTTCTTTTCAGGTATGCCCTCTGAAAACGATTCGGGTATGGCTTTTGTATTGGTGCAGCATCTGGCACCCGAACACACCAGTATCCTAGCAAGTCTCATTCAAAAATATACCAAGATGCAAGTTTTTGAGGTGGAAGACGGTATTACGGTACAGCCTAACTGTGTTTACATTATCCCGCCGGGATTTGATATGGCACTTTTAAATGGTACTCTCCAGCTATTAGAACCCTCTGCTGAGCCAGGTCATCGTCTCCCCATCGATTTCTTTTTCTCTTCTTTGGCGCATGATCAGCGTGAGCGTTCTATCGGGATTATCCTGACGGGGACGGGCAGTGATGGAACACAGGGGATACGCGCTATCAAGAGTGAGGGCGGGATGGTTATGGTACAAGACCTGGCATCGTCTGAATACGACGGTATGCCACGCAGTGCAATCGCTACGGGATTAGTCGATTATGAGCTTCCTCCCTCACAGATGCCCTCCCAGCTTATCGCTTATGTAACGCATGCGCTTGGAAGTTCAACCTCTTCTTTGCCTCCTGAAAAAGAGAAAGAGAGAGAAAGTTCCCTGAAAAAGATTTTTATACTTTTGCGTACTCAGACGGGTCATGATTTTTCCCAATACAAACCCAGTACCATTTATCGGCGTGTTGAGCGGCGGATGGTGGTTCACAAGATTGAAACGATCCATAAATACGTCAAATACCTGCAACAAAAACCGGATGAAATAGAGGCACTATTTCGTGATCTTTTAATCGGTGTTACCAAATTTTTTCGTGACCCTGAAGTGTTTGCAACGCTCAAAGAGACTATTATCCCCAAGCTCTTTGAGGGGAGGAATGCAGGATCAACCATTCGTGTTTGGTCAAGCGGATGCTCTACGGGTGAGGAAGCCTATTCCATCGCTATTTTATTGTATGAGTATTTAGCAGAGATAAAAAAAACGTATACGGTGCAGGTTTTTGCCACCGATATTGATGCAACTGCGATAGCAACTGCTCGTACGGGAATCTATCCCTCCAGCATCGCTGCGTCTATATCCCAAGAAAGGTTAGAACAGTTTTTTACCGCAGAGCCCAATGGCAGTACCTACCGTATCCATAAAAATATCCGTGATATACTGATTTTTTCGGAACATGATCTTATTCGTGACCCACCCTTTTCCAAGCTTGACCTTATCAGTTGTCGCAATCTTATGATTTATATGGATGCAGAGCTTCAAAAGAGGCTTATCCCGTTGTTCCACTATGCTCTCAACCCCAATGGAATCCTCTTTTTGGGTTCATCCGAGAGTATCGGCGAGTTTAGCGACCTTTTTTCTACACTGGATCTCAAGTCAAAACTTTATATGCGGAATAATCATACCTTCAATAGCAAACGTAAAGTTTTTAACCCTTTTTTATCCTCTATGAATGAAATACACAGTGCTCTTCCTGACGGCGCTGTCAAGTCAACCATACCCAAAAAGCTCCCATTGCGTGAGTTGACAGAACAAGCTCTTTTGCAACAAATCGCCCCCTTCGGTGCGCTTATCAATGAAATAGGAGACATACTCTATCTCCATGGTCGTACGGGAGTGTATTTGGAGCTCCCCTCTGGAGAGTCCAGTACCAACAATATCCTCCTGATGGCACGTGAGGGGCTGCGGCGTGATTTGACCATCGCGTTGCATAACGCCGTATTGACCAAGGAGATTGTCCGATCGTTGGGGCTGAAAATCAAAACCAACGGACATTTCACCATCGTAAATCTCACCATACGACCTGTGTCAACAAACGCCCTAGGTCAAGAGCATCTGTATCTTGTTATCCTCGAAGAGGTTTCACTTTTGGATTCCGAACAGGCAAAACAAGGTGCCTTGCGTGCCATTGCAGAATCCGATACTCCCGATGCGAATGCACATCTCTACATTGCAGCACTCAAGCAAGAACTAGTCTCCAAAGAGGAGTATATCAATATCGCCAAAGAGAAAATGGAAAACTCTAACGAAAAACTAAAATCCTCCAACGAACAGATGCAATCGGTTAATGAAGAGTTGCAATCTGCCAACGAAGAGCTCGAAACCTCTAAAGAGGAGTTGCAATCTACCAATGAAGAACTCTCAACGGTCAACACCGAGCTCCAAGCCAAAGTGGGTGATTTGTCGCAGGCAAACAATGATATGAACAATCTCCTAGCAGGGACGGGGGTGGGTACCGTATTTGTAGACCACCAACTTCGGATATTGCGTTTTACCCCAGAAGCGCGCACCATTATCAATCTGATACCCGGTGATGAAGGGAGATCGGTTGCCCATTTGGTTTCCAATTTAGTCGGCTATACCCACATGGTAAGCGATGTACAAGCCGTATTGGATACACTTGTTCCCAAAGAGATAGATGTACAAACAACATCCGGAAAGTGGTACGCCATGCGAATTTTCCCCTATCGAACGCTGGATAATGTGATTGAGGGGGCGGTATTGACCTTTATGGATATTACGGAAATCTCACAGACACGTGAGGCATTGGTAAAAGCCAACGAAGTGCTTCGACTGGCGGTGGTTGTGCGTGATGCCAACGACGCTATCACGATGCAAGACTTAAACGGTCGTATTCTTGCTTGGAATCCCGGCGCTGTGCGTATGTATGGGTGGAGTGAGACAGAGGCACTGGCGATGAACACACGTGAACGAATCCCGCAGGAACTACGAGAAGAAGCGTCGCATAGGATTCATCAGCTGAGTCTCTCCGAAGTGTTGGAGCCGTATAAAACGCAGCGTATCACCAAAAAAGGTTCTGTCGTAGAGGTATGGATGACCGCCACTGCATTGATAAATGAAAGTGGGGAAATGTATGCAATCGCCACAACCGAACGGATAAAAAATGCACTGAATGATTCAAAAACGGAGGGAAAAAATGCAGACGCAAAATAAAGATCTTTCACTATCTGTTTTACGCCAAAAGGCTGAAAATATTATTCATGAAAGCGAAAAGGAGGCACTGGCAAGTCTGGGGGAGCTTTCGCCCGAGGTAACACGAAAAATGCTCCATGAACTTCATGTATACCAAATCGAGTTGGAGATGCAAAACCAAGAGTTACGCAAAACTGAAGAAGCTTTGGAGTCCCAGCGAAGGCATTATTTTGAGTTGTACGACCTCGCACCTGTGGGGTATTGTACCCTTAGCGAGGAAGGGCTTATCGTTCAGGCCAATCTCACCGCTGTGAAGTTACTGGGGTTAACTCGAAATGAACTCATCAAACGTCCCATCTCCAATTTTATCCTCAAAGAAGATCAAGACATCTACTATTTTTACCGTAGACAGTTTTTTGAGGCAGGGAATCAACCTTCGTGTGAGTTGCGTATGCTCAAGCATGATGGAGCAGAGTTTTGGGTGCATCTATCAGCAACCATGGGTCAAGATGCCAAACGTACTCCTGAGACTCATCTTATACTAAGCGATATTACCAAATACAAACGATTGGAAGACATGCTGCGTCTTAAAGAAGAGATGGTGTTTTCACAATCCAGACAAGCCGCTATGGGGGAGATGATGTCGATGATCGCCCATCAATGGCGCCAACCGCTCAACAACCTAGCCCTTATAAATCAGGACAATTACGTCAAAATGAAATTGGGGAGACTGGATGACAAAAGTTTTGATATATCTCATGCCATGATCGATAAAAATTTGCAGTTTATGTCCAAGACCATCGATGATTTTAGAAACTTTTTTCGACCGGATCAAATAAAAGAGCGTACCACTATCGAAGATGTATTTGAAAGCACCCTTGCAATGGTGGGTACGAGTTTGAAAAACAATACCATCGAGATGAGTTTTCAAAGCAGCAGTAAGACTGCATTGCTGATTCATAAAAATTCACTTATACACGTTTTGCTCAATATTTTGAGTAATGCAAAAGATGCGTTTGAATCCAATAACGTAAGTCAAGCTACTATTATGATAAGCATTGATGAAACACCTGAAACGATTGACATCAGTGTGTGTGATAATGCAGGGGGAATTCCTGAAGCCATTTTGGATCAACTTGCCCAGCCTTATTTTACGACCAAAGGGGTGGCAGGTACGGGATTGGGATTGTACATCTCTCGCACGATTATCGAAAAATATTTCTCCGGAACGCTCCAATGGCACAACAATGCAGCCAATGGTGCCTGTTTCGTTATCTCTTTGAATATAAAAAATGTTAAGGCGTAACGGTGATTTAGATGCTACGGTAGATACTGGGCAGTCTTTTCGACTTCGTGCCGAAGAGATTCTCCAAAATAATGTCGAAGAGTTGATGGAGACGCTTTCTTCTCAAGAAATGCAACAGATGTTTCATGAGCTTCGAGTTCATCAAGTCGAATTGGAAATGCAAAATGTGGAGCTTACCCGCATTCAAATGGACTTAACAACTCTTAAAGAAGAATATTTTGATCTTTATGATTTCGCTCCAGTGGGTTATTGTACGCTTGATGCTCAAGGTGTGATTTTACACGCCAATCTTACTGCGGCAACCTTGTTGGGTGTTTCTCGAAGCGCATTGATACAGCAGAGCATTTCTAAATTTATTCTAAAAGAAGATCAAGATACGTATTACCTGTATCGTAAAAAAATCTTTGCGTTAAATATCCAACAAACTTCTGAATTACGAATGGTTCATGCAGATGGAAGTGTATTGTGGATAAATTTCACGGCGACTTCTATGCAAAATACCCATAGTATTCGCCAGTTTCGATTAGTCCTCAGTGACATTACGCTTATAAAAGAGTATCAATGCAAACTCGAACATATTGCCTACTACGATGTATTGACCACGCTTCCCAACCGCACACTCTTGGCGGATCGCCTTCACCAAGGGATGGCACAAGCGCTTCGTCATCAGCAGCCTCTTGCGGTAATTTATCTCGATTTGGATGGATTTAAAGGAATTAATGATACAAATGGTCATGATGTTGGAGATCAATTTCTCATCATGATTTCTCAAAACATGAAAGAGACTATGCGCGTGGGAGATACACTCGCACGATTGGGAGGTGATGAGTTTGTTGCGGTCTTGTCGGATTTGGCAACCATCAAAGAGTGTCTGCCGATGATTACAAGACTTCTTGCGGCTTCTGCCAAACCGGTTTATATTGATGATTTGGTATTGGAAGTTACTGCCAGCCTTGGGGTGACATTTTATCCCCAAGGTGAAGATGTGGATGCGGATCAGCTATTGCGCCAAGCCGATTATGCCATGTATCAAGCTAAATTGGCGGGAAAAAATCGCTACTTTGTTTTTGATGCTGCTCAAAATGGAATTATTCGAGAGCTTTATGAAATCATAGCGGGTGTTCAAAATGGGATGGACAGACAAGAATTTGTGTTGTATTATCGGCCAAAAGTCAATATGCGAACAGGGGAGATTATCGGAGCAGAAGCGCTTATTCGTTGGCAACATCCCCAAAAAGGTCTTGTAAACCCCTTGGATTTTCTCCCCTCAATCGAAGATCATCCTCTGATCGTAGAAGTGGGTGAATGGGTCATCGATACCGCACTCACACAAATGGAAGTATGGCATGAAGTGGGATTTAATATTCCAGTGAGTGTAAACATCAGCGCTCGACAAATACAAGAGAGTGATTTTGTAGAACGCTTAAGTGCCATTCTTTCACGACATCCAAACATCACACCCTCATCCTTGGAGCTTGAAGTATTGGAAATCAGTAAGCTCGAAGATTTGCTGCGAACCTCTGGGATTATCCAAGAGTGTTCAAAGCTAGGGATTTCATTTGCTCTGGATGATTTTGGAACAGGCTATTCATCACTTACGTATCTCAAACATCTCCCTGTTTCAATGCTTAAAATCGATCAAAGTTTTGTGAGCGGTATGCTTGATAATCCTGACGACCTTACAATTTTAAAAGGGGTGATCGGATTGGCGGCAGCATTTCATCGTAGCGTGATTGCCGAGGGGGTAGAAACCATAGAGCATGGTAAAATACTCATGGAATTAGGATGCGATCTGGGGCAGGGGTATGCTATTTCTCGCCCAATGCCAGCGGATCAAGTTTTGCAATGGTCACGCCAGTGGAGCAAATCCTTTGTTTTCTTAACTTAAGCTAATGCAGTTTGAATGATTTTTTGGAAATTAAAATTCTTTCCTAATCTCGAACCATAATCTAGGGGAGTGACTCGTTTCTACTAACATTGAAGAAGCACCAGTCTCTATGGCAGAGTAAGCACGAGCGCTCCATTGATTTGATCCGTTCCAGTTGATTCCAATTCCTACATCGTTCAACGTAGCGTCATTTTCTCCTATAGCCCATGTACTTTTGTTGACTTTTACATTGGCTCGTTCAATAAAAGCGATTAGTTGGAACACTTCTTCTGCGATGGGGTCTAGTGTGTGGCGAATTTCAGCTGTTGTTGAGTACCAACTATCACCGGCGATGGCTCCCACATCGTATCCCCGTAGAGAGTAGGAACCTCCGGCAATAATTTTGGCAGAGGAGTCTAAATTGGTACTTGCTTCTTGAAGTGAAAAATCAATTTGGAGTTCGTCTTTAGGACTCAATCGTTGTAAACGGGAGAGGTATAGGTTTGATTTTGAAAATTGTCCCTGTGTATTTGCAGTTTGTGCATCGTATTGTTTTGCATCGGCGTCTTTAAAATCTACATACCCTGTTGTGAACCCCAAGCTTAGTGTATTTAGACCCCCTGATAAAATGGAATCTCTACTATCCATAGTAAAGCTAAGTGTTCCATTTTGGAGATGACGATCTGTTTTAGTTGAGGTTGTATCTGTATGGTCGTGCAACTCTAAACTATCATATTGTAATAAGGTGTATAAATTATAAAATTGGGTGCGAATAAGTGGGTGTTTTATCCAAAGTGATGCGACTTGTGCAGTTCCGTGAGCATTTAAAAAAGTGATGGAATCTCCTAAAATATAATGTAATGACGAATACGATCCACCCAGTTGTGTACCTGATCCGTTCACTATCGATTCACAAGCGATCCGTCCATAGTTTAGCCCTCTTCCGGAACTGAGGAGACTCATTTTGAGTGTATCACCATGGTGCAAAAGATTATTGCCAGTGAGAGTGGTCGTAACACGTCCTCTGCCGGTGTAGCGACTTCCATAATTATCTACAATTGCATTTCCAGAAACCATAGGTGTTGGAGATACATTTACTTTTAAATCGGTGGTAGCAACTTTTTCTCCTGCTTTGAGTACCGAATTGGATACTACACCGGGAATATCGGATAGGAGTAATAAGCTGTGATAGAGCTCTTTTTGTGTTACGGGTTCTCCTGCTTTTATCGGGGAGAGTGTACTAAGTAATAAAGAATCATTTACACGGCTTTGATTGTCGAGGATAATTTTATTGTAAATTACTTCAAGTATTTGTATTTTTACTTTTCCCTCTTGTATCGTCTGCGGCGGAATAATAGCTCTTGCTAATGGGTAGCCGTTGTTATTATAATAATCGGTAATACGGATTGCAAGCTCATTGAGTTCATCCAAAGAGATCTTTTTATCTTCGGCGTCGGCAATTAGTGAATGAAGTGTTTTAGTATCAAAATGGGTATTTCCTTTAATATCGATTTTATGGATCATAAAAAGCTCATTTTGTTTTAATGCATCACGGTGTTCTTTCTTAATGGTTAGTTCAGATGTTGTTGATATAGGAGTATGTGGTTCGGTAGATTTAATTTGTTGTAAAAGGGTTCCGGCATTTGTACCAATATCAGAAGCTTGAATTAAAATGGGTGTAAAAATGAGATACACTGTAATAAAAAATCTATTTCTATCATGCGATAATAGTGTATTTCTCATTTAAAATCATTTGTGAATAGAGTTTTATCAGAATTCAAAATAAGTAATTGTGAAGAGGTGTTTTCAAAAGGGGTCATAGTGGAGACTATTGTGTCGTTGATGGACTCAAACCAACACATGATACCTATTTTATTTAATGAATAGTATTTTTGTCTTTTTGAAGACGGTTTGTGTGGCTTTTGAGATGGAGCAGATATTTTTGATATCAGAGATGTCAGCTTTTGCTTTTTTTGTATAACAGGTCGATAATTCAATTTTCGCATAGGATGGTCGTTAGGACGACAATAATAAAATGGCGGTCTTATTGTTGAGTGAATGTTTGTTTCTTGAAGCAAAATATTTGCATCTCCAATTGGCATAGTCTTAGTGCTCTCTGTGTTAGATTGTACTAGAGAATTATTGATAGCTAGAGGTTTTTCAATTTGAATATGTTTATTATAAAACAGCTCAAATCCTGCCTCTTCGATGGAAAAAATAGGATTTTTCAAAGAGACAATAGTTGATTTTTCTACGAGGGGTTTGGTATTGATAATGGGGAAAATTACAGCTTCTTCACTAATGGCTAACGCAGCAGGAGAAATATCGGCTAGATCGGTAGCACTGCTGGAACTTAGAGTATAGTTGCTTCCATCACTTCCCCCCTTAGCAATACTACTGACCGTAACGGTTTTTCCCGTTCCTACGTTTTTATCTGCAAACAAGGCACCTCCACTGAGGGTGACACTATCCCCTGCAATAATATCAGCAGAGGATACAACTGCCGTTGCAGTCGTCGTGGCATCATAAACTTTATCCGAAGCT
>JAGXHZ010000126.1 GCA_024635855.1 Sulfuricurvum sp. | reverse complement strand
TCGACCCATTTACCGACGTTTTTCATCTCAGGGCTCAGGACGATCGATTTTGCCATAAACCCGACATCCACTGCTTTGGTCGTCACATACGCACCCACTTGGGAGATTGATTCTGCGGTGATGATTTTGCCTACAGCGTCATCGGCTACTTTATAGTATTTCATTGCGTTCATTGCTTCGATACCGTACGGAGCAGTTTTAGGATTGGCAAGGGAGATTTTTTTGACCGATGGGTTAGCTACGATTGCGACACCTTTTGAAAGGTCAACACCGGTATCACTCCATAAAATTAATGAACCGTAAGCATAAACGTACGCGGGTGTTGTGGTAAATCCACCATTGGCAAGTTTCGCAGGATACTCGACATCCGCAGATAAAAACGCATCATACGGCGCACCGCTCATGATTTGTTGAGTTAGTTTTCCGGATGCTCCCGTAATGATTTTTACATCGATTCCTGATTCTTTGGTAAATGCTTGTGCGATGTCAGTGACCGCATATTTCATATTGGCCGCAGCGGCAACAGTAATCGTTTGTGCTGTAAGAGCAGTAGCGAAAGTGAGAGAGGTGAGTATGAGTTTTAACGGGTTCATATAAAATCCTTTATGTTTATTTTGATATAACGATAAATACAAACACAACATTGCAAAAAGCATTCATTTAAAAATGCGACAATTACGTTATGTTTTGTAAGATATAACGTATTATAGAAAAAAATGTCTTAATTTTTGTTATTTGTCATACTCTTGAAATTTGGCATCAAATTGAATTTTCATTATCACGGCTATGATGGGATTTTTTACAGCCCTATAATTATATGCAACGGTGAAATAATTGCGTAAGCGGTCATACCTACTTTTAACTTTTGTAGTGCATCTTGTTTTTCGAGGGCGATGAGGAGTGTGCTTCCATCTAGGCGCAGGCCAATTTCGATATTATCCCCTGAGCTTTCTAATGTTTCCACAGTGCCTGAGAGGATATTATCAGCGTTGTCGGAAGAAGGTGGTGTTGAGACGATATTAATATCGCTCGATTTGATAATCGCATAGGTGTCACATCCAGTTGTTAATCCCATATTCTCAACAGATTTGGCGGTGATGATAGAGCGGAGGATGTCTGAGCCGCTGAGGGCTAGGGTGAGGGTGGAATGCAGACCGTTTGTTTCGATGGTTTGTAACGTTGAGGGGATCTGATTGCGTGCACTGGTGGTAAGAAACGTACGGCTGAGGATTCGGGCAAGGCGTTCAGGATCATTTCCAGCTTCAGAGAAACGGTCGATGAACTGACGGTGAAGTTCGTTAAATCGATGAAATGTAGCGATCAGTTCTCGGGCATAGGGGGTGAGTTTGTCCCTCCGCCACCCTTACCACCTGTGAGGCGATCGATCAACGGTTGGTCGGCTAAGAGATTCATCCCGTTGATTCGCTCCCATGCCGCTTTGTAGCTCATTTTCATTTCTTTGGCAGCAGCGTTGATGGAACCGGTTTGATCGATTCGCTCCAACAGTTCGATCCGCCCTGCACCTAAAAAGCTTTGACCCTCTTTAGTGAGCCAAAAACGTCCGTCAATCTTCATTGTTGTTTAGTCTTCTTCGATGCTGTCAGCGCTATCAGCGCTTTCTTTTTCTTCAAAATTTAGTAATTTTTTGGTTGTATTAACAGGACAGAAAAAAATAATTTCAAAGAAAGGATTCATAATCGTCGTTTCTCCGTCAGGCATATCAAAGGCTTTAATTTCGAACCCTTTTTCATCTGCTTCAGTGTTCATAATAATGGTAAATGTTAATGTTCCCAGTGCTCGAAGCATATTGGTGACATCTTTGTAGGTTCTATGCTCTTTTGGAGCCATAAGATTTTGATTCTCTTCACTTCGGTTCTTCATTTGTATACTTAGAAGTGTAAGATTGTCGCGGTGGATGCTTTTATTCCATTTGATAATACCTTTTGGAAATCGCAGGAGTGATGTTTTTGAAAGTAGCGGATTAGGAGTTGTTTTTTTGATGGTTTCTAAAAGTTTTAAAAAAGAGTTTTTTCCGCCGACCGCTGCAGCATATGCCAATAGTTGATCGTGAAGAAGTATTTTTTCATCATTGTTGATTTGATTGAAACGGCACATTGTGAGCCTTTTGATTAAGATGCGTTATTATAACGCGTTAATACAAAAAGCTTCGTTTCATGATAGGTCGAATCTGCTGGGCTGAAACAGTACTCTTTAAAAAAAGAGCATTCGCAATCACCCCTTGTTCCAACAACATATCCGAGCCATCTTTATAGGGGAGCTTTGCTTTTTTAACTTCGGCCAAAAAGGGAGTTTCTTTACCATAAATCACGTCGATAGAGGCCTTAGACATTGCTAGTAATGCAGTTAGAAGGTCTGCTGGTATGGGTAATTCGTTATCGGTAAGTCCTGCAGAGGTTGTATTGATAATAAGATCAAATGAACGAGGGATAAATGTTTCCCAATCATAAGCTTCAAACCCTTTTTCTTTAAAATACTCCAGCCGTCCTGAGGAGCGATTAAGGATGGTAGGGGTGATTTCGTGGTGCTGTAGTGCAATGGCAAGTGCTTTTGCCGTCCCTCCCGCTCCGATAATCAATGCGGTAGAGAGTTGTCCAAAGGATTGGATAGCTGCAATAAAACCATCAGCATCGGTGTTGTAACCAATCAGTCGATCATTTTCTAGGATAAGGGTATTAACCGTACCGATTTCTTGGGCAATACCGCGAACTTCATCGCATTGGGCGTATGCAGTTTCTTTGTGGGGGACGGTAACATTCGCTCCACTGAGAGCCTTGGCAAAAAAAACATCACGCAGTTTTGCGCCATCACTCAGCTGGGTGCGGGTATAGCAAGCATCTATTTCTAGTGCTTTAAAAACCGTGTTGTGCATAAGCGGTGAACGGGAATGAGCTACCGGATCACCAAAGATAGTAAAAACATTCATCACACAGGATCGATCAAATCTTCGAGGGTACTTGTCAGGGCACCTAGTTTATTTGTTACTTCGAGATATTCAAGTTCATGGACAGAGTCGGCAACGATACCGGCTCCTGCTTGGAGAATAATCTGATTTTCTTTGATAAGTGCGGTACGAATCGTAATGGCGCTGTCCATATTGCCATCAAAACCAAAATAGCCAATGGTTCCACTGTAAAAACCTCTTTTGACACCTTCGAGCTGTGCAATGAGTTCCATGGAGCGAATTTTAGGAGCACCAGTCATGGTTCCGGCAGTAAAGGTAGCGGCTAAGAGATCGAACATGTCTTTATCGTCACGAAGTGTTGCGTGAACATCGGATACGATATGCATGACATGGGAATAACGCTCCACGTGCATCATCTCTTCAACCCGTACCGTTCCTGTGCTTGCCACACGTCCGACATCATTTCGCCCCAAATCAATAAGCATCAAATGCTCTGCTAATTCTTTAGGATCGGACAAAAGCTCATCTTCCAATTCGGCATCACGCTGCTTACTTCCGCCACGTTTGCGTGTTCCGGCAATTGGGCGTAACAAAATGTCTCCATCGCTTAATCGTACCATAACCTCAGGAGAACTTCCAACAATGCTAAAATCACCGTACTCCATCAAATACATATACGGAGAAGGATTTTTTATCCGTAAAACACGATAAAAGCTGTAGGGATCAACGGTGGCATTACGGATATAACGATTGGTCATTAAAATTTGGAAAACATCACCGCTTCGAATCATCTCTTTTGAGGCATCAATCATCTCAAAAAAATGTGATTTTGTATGGATAAAATCTCCACCAAGGTCATTTTTGATGGGTACTAGGGGAGTATAGTGGTAGAGTGATTTTAGGGTATTCTCTAAGGTTAAAAATTGGTCTTGAAACTCGGATAAGGCACTGATGAGGGTAATAGTCGAGTGCTTATGAGAGACAACCGCTACTAATTTTGGTAAAATTAAATCCATATCAGGAATATGGGTTTGATCTTCAAGAGCAGACATGTGCTCTTTTAGAGTCGGTTCAAAAACCTGAACCATATCGTAACCGATATAACCGATAAATCCATCAATATAACCAATATCAAGTTCTTTGGCTTTGGAGCGATAAAAACCATAGTCAATAGCACTGTAATAGCGTTTTAAAAATTCAAAAGGAGACTCCTGAGAGATGATACTCTCATTGTGGGCATTGGTGTAGTGAGTTTGCCCATCGGCATAGCGTAGACGCTCACGTGCACCCAGAGCAATAATCGTATAGTTTCCATTACTGTTGCCTGCACTTTCGAGAAGAAAAGATATTTCTCCTGCAAAAAGACCTTTTAACTTTTCATAGACCGCGATAGGGGCAAATTGGTCCAGAGAAAAACGGTGAGAGTGGATCACATTATCCCTTTATCTTGAACGCTTTAGCTTCGATATTTTGGCGAATATTACCCATAGCGTCTTGCACGGCTTTATCCCCTTGGAATGGTCCCACTAAAATTTTGGTCGTTTCACCGGTTTTTTGAGTCGTGTATTTCATCCCACTGGCATTCAGACGATCGATAAGTGTTTTACTTGGCTCTTTGGCAAATGAGCCGACTTGGACAAAATAGATAGTACTTGTATTTTTAACTTCCGGTGCAGTTTTTACTTCAGCTTTTGGCGCTTTGCTGGCTGTTTCGGGTGCTTTTACTGCTTGAGTTGATTTTGGAGCCGCTTTTGGTTGAACCACTTTTTTAGGTTCTTGTTTTACAGGCGCTGCTTGCAATGTTTTTGCTTCAGCTTTTTTAATAGTAGGCTGCACAACCGCTTTTTGAACAATAGGTTTTGGTTCAGGAACGGCTTTTTGAACGGCTGGTACGGATACATTTTTCACAATAGGAGCAGACTGAACCGTAGTTTTTACAGGGGTGACTACAGCAGGTGCAGATTGAACAACAGCCGGTTGATTGGATGGTGCGTTTTGCAGTGATTCTTCTTTTATTTTTTGTGCTACTTGGTCTAATGTTTGAGTGCCCGCACTTTCATTACCTTCTTGAATCACTTCTACGGGTTCAAATAACGGGTCATTAATAATTTCAGTTGGTGCACTGGGCTCTGGCGGAAGAATTGCTTGAGGAGCTTTTTGAACTTCATCATTTTTAAGTGAGTTCATAATGACCAATACAATGATAAGGATAAGTGTCAAAGTAGCAATCGCCAGTAAC
>JAGXHZ010000125.1 GCA_024635855.1 Sulfuricurvum sp. | reverse complement strand
ACGCATCAACGGCGAATCATCACTGGTTGCAACGACCAAAACCGTGTTTTCGAGATTTCCGCCGAGCGATTTTTCGATGAACTCAGGAACTTCACGCCCCCGCTCACCGATGAGGGCAACCACTTTGATCGGGGCATCCGCACCACGGACGATCATTCCCATCAGCGTCGATTTTCCCACACCGCTTCCGGCGAAAATACCGAGCTTTTGCCCTTTTCCGCACGTCAGTAATCCGTCGATAGTTTTAACTCCGACACTAAACACCTCATCAATCATCCCCCGCTTCATGGCAGCGATAGGAGCTTTGATAATCGGCTCGATGTGGCTGCCAAATATGGGACCCTTTCCATCGATAGGCTTCATAAACGGATCAACAACCCGCCCCAAAAGACCATCACCTACCTCGATAGACATCCCGTTTTGGTTTACAAAGACTTTATCCCCTGCGCGAAAACCTTCAACAAAACGAAATGGGGTAATAAAAAAACGATTGCGCTCAACGCTGCTCACCATACCCATCGTCTCATGGGCATCCACATCCGATACAATCGTAACGGTATCGCCAATGCTGACATGAAGACCCTCGGCTACAATAACGGTTGGAGAAATTTTGGTAATGGTTCCAAAAACCGTGTGAAGTTTTTGAGAGCCCAAGCGGTCGCGAAGTGATTTTAGTGGCATAGCTTAATAACGATTGCCAGTAGAAGAGTTGATGAGGCTGAAGAATTCCATACGGGTTTTCTCATCTCGCTTGAACAGTCCGCGTAATGCACTCGATGTTGTCGTCGAACTAATCTTCTGAACCCCTCGCATCTCCATACACATGTGCCGTGCTTGAATGACCACCGCAACTCCTTTTGGAGAAATGGATTGCATCAGTGCATCAGCGATTTGCTCTGTGAGTTGCTCCTGTATTTGCATGCGACGTGCGAACACATCGACAACACGGGGAATTTTCGAGAGTCCAACCACTTTTCCATCGGGAATATACGCCACATGCGCACGCCCGATAATGGGGAGCAAATGGTGTTCACACGTCGAATAAAATTCGATATCTTTGATCAGAACCATCTCGTCATTACTGCTGGCAAACATTGCAGAATTCAAAATGGCCTGAGGATCTTCTTTGTACCCGCCATAGATAAATTCGTATGCCTTTAAAACACGTTCAGGGGTTTTCAGTAATCCCTCACGCGTCACGTCTTCACCGACGTGAGTCATCATTATTTTTACTGCATTTAAAAACTGCTCGTTATTCTCTAACTCCATAATTGCTCACTTAAAAAATATTCTTATCACTCTAACACGTTCTTGCTTTTATTCAGCCATTTATTAACCCTTTTAGGATATTATTGCCACCATTTACTCATCATGAGATAACGCAACAAGGGAATTTAATGCAAATCACAACCAACAAAATTGACTCCGCAAACGCAAAAATCAATGCGGCTATCACACGCAACACTATCGATAGTAACGTTGAAAAAATCGCGAATCAGCTCTCTAAAGATGTAAAAATCGCTGGCTTCCGCAAAGGGAAAGTTCCTGTAAGTGCCGTTAAAAAACAATACGGTGAACGTCTTGTTCAAGATGCAGAAGCTCAAGTGCTTCGCGATTTGCTCAATGCAGGTCTTTTAGAAATGGGTATTGCCAACGACACTCTTATCGGTGAACCAAACATCACAAAATTTGAGAAAAATGACAACGGTATCGATGTCGAAGTAAGTATCGCAATGCGTCCGGCAATCGAACTTGGTAATTATGCGGCAATGGTTCCTGAAGTGGCTAAACCTGCGGTTGAAGATGCTGCGATTATGGCACGTATCGAAGAGTTGGCAGGAGCGCAAGCACCTCTTGTTAACATCGAAGAAGACCGTGCGCTAGAGAACGGCGATTCTGCTCTTTTGGATTTCGAAGGATTTGTAGACGGCGAACCGTTCGAAGGCGGAAAAGCAGAAAACTTCTCACTTCGTTTGGGAAGCGGTCAATTTATCCCTGGATTTGAAGACCAAGTCATCGGAATGAAAAAAGAGGACGAGAAAACCATCGACGTTACCTTCCCTGAAAACTACGGCGGAGTAAAACTTGCCGGAAAACCTGCACAGTTTAAAGTAAAAATTCAAGCAATCCAAGCAAAAGAAGCGGTAGTCGTTGATGATGAATTGGCGAAAAAAATGCTTCCTGGATTTGACGATGCAAGCGTTGATATGCTCAAAGAAAAAGTAAAAGAGCAACTCGAAACTGAAGCAATGAGCGCTTTGTATAACGACGAACTCAAACCAAATTTGATGGAAACATTCGTAAGTGCATTTACTATCGATCTTCCGGAATTTATCGTTGAACAAGAGATGGATATGGCGTTGAACAAAAAAGCGCGTGATATGTCCGAAGAAGAGATTCAAGAGCTTCGTGATGATGCCGAAAAAGTAAAAGCAATCCGCGAAACTTTCCGTGACGATGCGTGCCGTGCAGTAAAAGCAACCTTTATCGTAGATGCTCTTGCTCGTGCTGAAAGCATTGTTGTCAATGAACAAGAATTGATGCAAACCATCTATTTCGAAGCAATGCAAATGGGTCAAGATCCGGCAGCCGTCTATAAAAACTACCAAGAATCAGGCTACCTTCCAGCGATTCAAATGGCAATGATCGAAGATCGCGTTTTGAGCAAATTGCTTAACGATAAAATCAAGTAATCGATATGAGTTATATCCCTTACGTTATCGAAAAAACAGGACGCGGAGAGCGTTCTTACGATATCTATTCACGTCTTCTTAAAGATCGCATTATTATGCTAAGCGGTGAGGTAAACGATTCCGTTGCCTCTTCTATCGTGGCACAAATGCTCTTTTTAGAAGCAGAAGATCCTCAAAAAGACATCTTTTTTTACATCAACTCTCCGGGCGGTGTAATCACTTCAGGGATGGCAATTTATGATACAATGAACTATATCCGTCCGGATATTTGCACCATCTGTATCGGTCAAGCTGCATCGATGGGAGCATTTTTGCTCAGTTCCGGGACAAAAGGCAAGCGTTATGCATTGCCTCATGCTCGTATCATGATCCATCAACCGCTTGGTGGTGCACAAGGTCAAGCTACCGATATCGAGATTCAAGCGAAAGAAATTTTACGCATGAAAGCCGAGCTCAATGATATTTTGGCAAAGAACTGCGGACAAAGTATCAAAAAACTTGAAAAAGATACCGATCGCGACAACTTTATGTCAGCCGCAGAGGGTGTAGAGTATGGTATTATTGACGAAGTGCTTGTACAAAAAGAGAAAGAAGAGAAGTAAGGAATAATTGTGGCAGAAGAGCAAAACAATCCGCATCACGCTGCGTCACGCTTTCAAGATACTAAACAAATTCACGTAGGGTCTCTTAGTGATCCTACCAGTGATTTAGAAATTTTTGCCAAAGAAGTTCTTAATTCTCTCATTAGCGATAATCTTCCCCCTACCCCCAATAACTTCGCTCTCTATTTTGATCGAATACTTGAAGACAAAAGCGACAGCTTACGTCGTCAAATCGGCTCTGTTTTAGAGCTCGAAGAGAGTAACGAAGACGAACAAAATCTTGAACTTGAAAAGACCCTAAAACAAGGCTTTTCCTCCATTAAAAGTATTTTACAGCTTAGCAGCACTCTCTACAAAAATATGACGTTAATGGAAAAAATTCTCGACAAACGTAAAGAAGAGATTAAAAGTACTCCCTCTTTGGCGGTAGCAAATGATTTGCTTACTTCTCTTAGCGGTGATATTGGGAAATTAGGCAGTATCTTAAAAAAACAAGTCTCCCACATGAAAGATCTCTACAGCGAAACGGCTACTATCGTTCGCCAAGTTGAGAATGAGACGATTTTTGATGATCAATTTGGTGTTTACAATAAGCGCTACCTCATCTCAAAACTCACACAAGAGAACCATATGATTGTAGAGTTTCGTCATAAGAGCTCTCTTATTTTAGTCAGCCTATCGACCAAAACCATTTCTAAGATTAACAGCGATAAAGCCAAGAATCTCATGGTACGTACCGTTGCACGACTTCTCCTTAAAACTTCCAGACGAAGCGATACGGTTGCGCATTACGGTGATGGTGTATTTGCTATGATGCTTAAGCATACCGATATAGAGAGTGCCAAACGTGCCGCTCAACGGCTGTATGAGCTTGTCTCTTCCACCAACTTTTTTCTCGGTGAGCAAGAAATCGCTCTACGCATCGCAATAGGAGTGGCTGAGATCAATCCGGACCATTCGGTAGAACAGCTGCTCGCGTGTACTCTGGATGCGATGGAAGCTGCCAACAATGAATCAAAGAACAATTACGTTATCTGTAACGCCTAGGCATTTTTTCCATGAAACTACGAATCATTACCTACCCCGATAAATTACTCAAAGCTCACTCTAAAAAAGTGACCGCATTTGATGATGCTCTCCATACGCTTCTTGACGATATGTTTGATACAATGATGGAAAGCAACGGCATTGGACTCGCTGCCATTCAAGTATCCCAACCCGTTCGTGCCCTCATACTGTGCATACCCGATACAGATGGTAATCAACTCAAAGAAAACACCTTAGAGATCATCAATCCCGTTATCCATAATCCCCAAGGGGCAACCATCTACCAAGAGGGATGCTTGAGCGTTCCGGGCTTCTATGAAGATATTGAGCGTTTTGAATCGCTTATTCTCCATTATCAAGACCGTCATGGCAATGAGTCAACATTGGAAGCCAACGAGCTTTTAGCCATTGCCATTCAGCATGAACTCGATCATCTCGAAGGTAAACTCTTTATAGAACGCCTCTCCTACAATCGCCGTAAAAAGTTTGAAAAAGAGTACAAGCGGGCACTCAAAGAGAAAAAACAATCTTAAATATTGCATTATGCAATATTTTTCCCCTAAAAAAATCATTTCTGTTACAATCATCCCACTAAACACGTGGGGGTTACGCAATGAAACAATTACTCTGTGCAACATTCGAGGGGATTGACGCAAAAACTGTCGAAGTACAATTTACTGCCACCAAAGGTCTTCCCGCTTTTACCATCGTCGGAATGGCCAATACCGCCATTGCAGAATCCAAAGAGCGGGTAAAGTCCGCCTTACTCAGCAACGCCTTTACGTTTCCTCCCAAGCGCCTCACCATCAACTTAGCTCCCAGTGACATCCGTAAAGAAGGCTCTCATTTTGACCTTGCCGTGGCAACCCTTATAGCCTTAGGGGAACAGAAATGCTCTCTTGAGGGATGGTATGTTTTCGGCGAACTGGGGCTGGATGGAAGTGTGAGTGAAAACACCCTCCTCTATCCCATCATCCTCTCTCTGGCCAATCAGGGAATCATTACAAAAGCCATCGTTCCCTCAAACGCTCTCGATAAACTCTCACGCATCCCCAATATTGCTTTTTATGGGGCAAGCACCCTCACACAAACCCTTGAGATACTATCAGGTACAAATCAAAGTGCCCATGTCAGCACATCAACATTCTCCTTCCCTACACTCTCTCACCAAGAGAATGACTATTTTTATCATCAGCATTATCCTCTTGATTTTAAAGAGATAAAAGGTCAAGAGCACGCCAAACGCGCAGCTCTCATCTGTGCTGCCGGAATGCATAATCTTCTCCTTGAAGGCTCTCCTGGAAGCGGAAAATCGATGATTGCCAAACGGCTTCAGCACATTCTTCCGCCACTGCATAACGATGAAATGCTCGAATGTGCCAAGCTCGAAATACTCGATGGAAAAGAGCCCTCTTTTACTCCCGAGCGACCCTTTCGAGCCCCTCATCATACGTCAACACCATCGAGTATCTTCGGCGGTGGGTCTCATAAAGCACAAATTGGAGAAGTAGGATTGGCGCATGGCGGAATTTTATTTTTTGATGAACTTCCCCATTTCCCCAAAAATGTTTTAGAAGCACTGCGAGAACCCCTCGAAGATCGCCATATTCGCATATCACGCGTAAACAGCAAAGTCACCTATGCTGCAGATTTTCTCTTTGTCGCGGCGATGAACCCCTGCCCGTGCGGAAATTTACTGAGCAAATCAACTTCTTGCCGATGTTCAGACTTGGAAATCAGCCGTTACCGATCACGCCTTTCCGATCCTTTTTTAGATCGTATCGATCTGTTCATCCAAATGCACCAAAGCAATGCCGAAGACAAAGCCTCTTACACCTCAGCACAGTTTCATGAAAAGGTGCTCGGCGCATTTTTGCACCAAAAAAATCGTGGACAAGTACGCCTCAACGGCTCACTCACTGACCGTGAAATAGTTCAATTTTGCATTTTAGGTGATGATGCACAAGTGATCATAGATCAAGCCATTGGTCGGTTTGGGCTCTCGTTTCGTGCGGTGGGAAGAATTTTAAAAGTAGCACGAACGATTGCGGATTTGGAAGGAACTGAAAATATCACTAAAGAGCACCTCATGGAGGCACTCAGCTATCGGAAACGATAAGTTAAAACGTCGCCACAACCCATTGCGTAATAACAAAACCGCCAATAACCAACCAAAGGAACATAGACCCTGCCGTGTAAAGAGGTGCGAGTCCCAATCCCTTGAATTTTGAAAAACGTGTCCCCATACCCAATGCGGTCATCGCCATCGTAAGCAAGAACGTATCCATTAGATTGATATTACCGATTACACCATTGATAATCGTTGCCGTATCTTCTGGGGCAGTCATTGTGTAATTATGAATAAGTGAATTTACCCCAGCCATACCGATAAAATAAACAGCAAACCATGGAATAACCAACTTGACTTTTGAGCCTTCGCCTCCTGAGCTCTTTGATAAATAACTCAAGATCAAGCCCATAATAATCAGCATTGGAGCAATCATAATAACACGTGTCATTTTAACAATAACCGCAGTATTTGCCATATCCACTCCAGCACCCGGTACCGAAGCAGGGACCGCGACAACTTGAGCAACCTCATGAATCGTACCGCCAACATACATTCCAAAAGTAGTTGGACTCATATGTAAAAATCCGACCGAAGGTTCAATAATCGTAGCATAAAGCACCGGATACAAGAACATTGATATCGTACCAAACAAAACAACCATTGAAACAGCTACTGCCGTCTTATATTCTTCTGCTTTAAGGACTGGTTCGGTCGCTAAAACCGCAGCAGCACCACATACTGATGCACCGGCAGCTGTCAAAATCGATGTATCACGATCCATTTTAAAAATCTTTGTCCCCAGCCAAATTCCAATAATCAGCGTTGAAGAAAGAACCAATAATGAGACCATAAACCCTTGTATTCCCACTTCAGCAATCTGTTGAAACGTAATACGAAAACCGTAAAAAACAATGGCAAAACGTAAAATCTTTTTACCCGAAAAAGTAATTCCGCTCTCCCACGCTGAGGGAAATTTATTGTGAAGAGTATTGGCATAAAATATACCCAACACAATCCCCACAACCAGTGGCGAAATACCCAAATTTTTGATAAAACTGATGTCAGCAATCATGGTTGCTGCTGAGGCAAAAATGGCGACGAAAAAAATGCCGTTAAGTGTTCCGGCACGCTTTTGAGGTGAAAATGGCACAGTGTTCTCCTAGTATAAAGACGATATTATAGGGAAAGTGGGTTAAACACGGCAAAAGAAATCAGTGTACACTTAACTCCAGCCGTGAAGAAATCCCCTCTTTCTCATCAAACACCCCTGCCTCATGTGCTCCAACCGATACACGGCTTTGCAGGGCAGGGGTTTTATGCAGATATTCTACGACTGCTTGGGCGCGTTTGGATGCCAAGAGTTCCAAATCAGGTTTTGCTAACACTTGAAGCGCAATAAGCTTCTCAATCAATGCAGCCGTATAGTGTTGAGTAAACTCAGCGTCTTGCGTATATTTTTCTTTCATCGCGCTACGAAGTTCTTTGAGTTCTTTGGAATCCATTGATTTTTTAGCCCTTGCTTCGAGGAATTCTAAACTCAGCGCATCTGCTGAATTTATCTTCTCTTTTGGATTTTCCCCTATCACGGTACGAATCAGCTTTTGCACCTTTAGCGCCCGCTCATCTTGATCCTTTTCCCATCCGCCATGGACGCTCAGAGTAAGCTTCGGTCGTTTCGTCAAAAGGGCGGTAAGTTTATCAAGCTTTTCAATCTGAGGAGGGAGAAGAATGTCCTCTCCCGCGTCAAACGATACCTTTGAGAGAGAATCATCCTCGCTGTCCAAGCCCATCATAGCTCCCAACAGTCGAAAAGGTGACGTAATTGCTT
>JAGXHZ010000124.1 GCA_024635855.1 Sulfuricurvum sp. | reverse complement strand
GTGCTTCGATGCCAACATCTAACGGCTCAGCATACAAATCGGGTAAATCATACTCATTTTCCCCTAATGTAAACGCCAGTTTCTCATACGGCGGAGTAAACTGCGCATCTACCCCCGCTTTATTTCCCCGTGCATCGATGCGATACCAACCGTAATATTTTAGGTACACGGCATTGAGTCCATGCAAGCAATAAATATCCTCTACGTACTCCGAACAACTGAGCCGCTGATAGCATAGAGCCGTCGGGATACCATTCGCACGTAATAATGCCGCTAAAAGGTGACTTTTAGCATAACACCATCCCGTCCCCTGTTCGAGGACTTCGCTTGCTTTGAGTGTCGTCATCCCCTCACCTGCATCACCTGTGTGTCGTATCTCATCACGGACGAATTCGAAACACCTCTTAGCGATTTCAGTATCGCGGTTGCACCCTTCGGCTAGTTCGCGGGCTTTTTCGGCAATGACAGGATGGGCGAAGTCGATGATGTCGATAAGCTGATCGCTACCTACGACAAAGAGGATGCGTTCTTTTACTGTGATCCACCATACGTGTCCACCGAGAAATACTATCAGCATACGGGCGGATTTGGAGAAGTGGAGCACTGGAAGCTCTCAGAGCTGCTTCATGGCATCAAAGGTAGGTTTCTCTTGAGCTATAACGACTGTGAACTGGTCAGAGAGCTATATGCGGACATGAAGATTACGTCCACAAAAGAGATTAACTATACCCTTCGAGGGGCGGGAAGTAAGAAGACTGTTCGGGAGGTATTTATATCGAATTATTGAGGATAAAAAGTTAAACAAATTCGCGTATTATTTGGAAAAAGTGTTTAACTTTCTCACGTAATTCGCGTATTTTTTGGGAAACTTTCGCGTATTTTTTGGGTTCTTACAAAAAAGTACATTAACACAAAGTACATTAACACAAAGTACATTAGAAAGTACATTAAAAGTACGGATGTAGCTGGATTAGTCTGGAACAAAATGGACAATAAAATGGCACAATATGCCTAAACACGGTGTTTTAGAAGAGTTTTTTGGATTGATTTGGACTATCTAGGATTAGATTGTGGTACCAGTGGGCGGACTCGAACCGCCACATATTGCTATACCGGATTTTGAATCCGGCGTGTCTACCATTTCACCACACTGGCATGTGTTTGGGAATGGGATTATAAACATCTTTTGCTTAAAGATTCGTAAAATCTTTAGATATTAACTTTTTGCATCTTTTGTCGATATAGAGAGATGGAACTTTTCTTGCTTTATAAAGTTCAATTCGACTACTAAAGGATTTCGTGATGAGAGTTACTTCTACATCCTATTTCAATAATATTTACGGCGAAAATAACAAACTTAATCAACAACTTTTTGATGTCAATAAACAAATCGCATCTGGTCAAAAAATTCAATATGCGCATGAAGATCCAGGTGTTTTTATCGATACACTTCGCCTTGATAACGAAATCACTACACTCTCTCAGATCAAGGATAGTGCTCAAAACGCTTATAAAATTAGTACTCAAACCGATACCACAATTGGTTCAATCGTTAAAACCATTGAGTCAATGAAAGTCAAATTAATCAATGCTGCCAACAGTTCCAATTCAGATACGAGTACTCAAGCCATTGCGAAAGAGTTGCGCGGTTTAAAAAATAATTTACTGACTCTTGCCAATACTTCTATCGGAGGAGAATATCTTTTTTCTGGTACGGCAACTTCACAAATACCCATTGGAGCAGACGGAACATATCAAGGTAATGATAAAAATTTAAATGCTTTTTTAGGTTCAGGCGTCAAACAAAAATACAATATTACTGGAACGCAGCTCTTTTTAGGTGATGAAGGCAACGTCAATCGTACAATTACAACCAACGTACCGCAACTCAGTCTATCAGAACAATTTCCTGACATCATGAAAGATTTAAGTTTGACACGCGATTTGGGTGTACCAACATATATCAGCGCTTCAAGTACAATACGTGATTTGATGGGAGATACAGATATTGACACAACCAATGATGCCACACGGGTTTCTCATTTTTATATTCAAGGGACAAAAACAGACGGTACAACATTTAAACAACAAATTTCCCTAAATACTACGGATACGGTTGATAATTTACTCCAAAACATAGCTTCCCAGTACGGCACAAATCAGGTTAATGTCAGTATCAATACTCATGGTCAAATTGAGATTCAAGACAAAAAAACCGGTTCAAGCAAGCTTGATTTTCACATGGTTGGGGCGGTTGATTTTAACTCTGCCGGAATCGATGCGGCAGATGTCCCTGCTAATATTGACTTACTTCAAGCAGGGACTACTAATTTTGAAGATGTTATTGCTTCACCAATTATTAATTCATTGTACGTTAAAGAGTTTACGAAAAGTGGTCTTGATTCTTCGAATGCAGCTAACACAATTGACGGAATCGATTATGATCGTACCAATTTTACGCAAAATGGGGCACAACTAACTTCTAATATTTCACAAATCGATAAAAATACGAATGCCTATGTTTCTTCTGCTAGTAAACTTATCGATGTGGCAGGAGTTTCCAATTTGGATGGAAAACAGCTTCTGCTTACAGGGTCAAATATTACAGGAGCAGCATTTACGGCACAAATCAACCTTGCAACCGCTGGTTCGACATTCTCTCTCGATAACGGGGTAACCAATTATAATATCTTCACCGCAACCGCCCCTCGAGCTGCTGTTGATGCTAATCAGATGACGTATCAACAACTCTTAGATGTGGTCAATATGGCGATGAGCGCAACACTGCCCGCAAGTAATACCAGTGCCGGCTATGATACAGCAATTACTACTGCAAATACCCTCTCTTCGACAACCCTCGATAATGCCGGAAAAATAGTATTCGAAGACAAAAGTGCGCCGGTAACACAAGCTACAATGTCATTGTATGACGCCTCATCATCAAATTATAGTGGAGTGACAGGCAGTGCCTTATCCTTTAATGCCAACAGTGCTTTAACAGTACGCGATCCAAAAACTGATTTTTTTGCTCAAATCGAAGAAGTAATACAATCCGTAGAACAAGGGAAAATACGTTCAGATGGCTTGGATAGTGGAGATCCGCGTAATGTCGGTATCCAAAATTCAATACAAATTATGGATGACTTAAGTGATCATGTCAGCCGATTACAAACCGAATCAGGTTCTTATTCTCAAGTATTGCTAGCCTCATCCGATCGCAGTGACTTACTCATCATTAATACCAAAATGCTACAATCCGATATCATTGATACCGATATAGCCGAAGCAACCTTGCAATTACAGCAATTAAGCCTCAGTTACCAAGCGATGTTATCAACCATATCCAAAGTTTCAAAACTCTCTCTTGTCAATTATTTATAGCAAAATGACATAAAAGAGAGTTCAGTCTCTTTTTTTTTGCTATAATCCAACCACTTTGCAATATTTCAAGGATTCACCATTTTACGCGATACACTTTTCATCGGAAGCTTTGGCATTCTTTTTTATCTAGGACTTGCTACAATCATTGGCGACTCTTCCATCATTGGTGCATACGGAGCAAGTTTCTCTGCCGGCAACATAGAACTGTTTGGATACGTAGCCTATATGTATCTCTTGCTATTTATGGTTCCGCTGATGTATTTTTATAAATCCAAGTCTGACACAAAACGTCATCTTGAAATGGGAAGCATCTTTTTACTATTATTTTTTATACTCATAATTTTTCAAGCATTAGTCGTAAATGGCTCTTATCGAGGGGCTTTTGGCAGTGCCATTGTTGACTTTTTAAGCCTTTATATTGGAAGCTTTGGGCTTTGGATAATATGGTTTATGATTGTTGCAGTTTCAATGATTATTATATTGGAGCAGTCACTCGGTGATCTGGCACGTCCTTTTAAAAATTATATGGAAAAACCACTGACTACACTAAAAAAATCACCTCTGAATACAACGTTTAATACTGCATACAAAACACCCGATTCCAGTACACCTGAAGATCATAGTTTTGTCCCTACTTATGAGTATAATGAACCGCAGTTTGAGCCTGAAACCATAGTGCCGATCCATACCCCAACACCCATGAATATTACAAATATTACAGAAAAAAGTGACGATTTGTTCCCCGCACAACAAGAACCGATACAAGATAATACTCCACTTCCTGTAATACCTGAGCAGCCAAAAGAATCTACTATTCTGAGTATGGCGAGAAAAGTCAAAGAGAGTAAACAGCACGCTGTCGTCGTAGAAGAATTGGAAGAAAATAAAATCCTCTTAGAACAAATAGACCGTGGTGTTAGTGAAAAACCTAAAAATTTCAAACTCCCGCCTACTAGCTTTTTACAATATCCTCCCAAGAAACAAACGGTTGTTGATGAGAGTGAATTGGATGATAAAATTCGTGATTTGATCGAAAAACTTGCTCATTTTAATATTGATGGTGATGTCGTTCGTACCTATGCAGGTCCTGTTGTCTCAACCTTTGAATTTAAACCCGCAGCGAACATCAAAGTCTCTAAAATTTTAGGACTTCAAGATGACCTTGCCATGGCATTGAAAGCTCAAACCATTCGTATTCAAGCCCCTATTCCCGGTAAAGATGTTGTAGGGATTGAAATACCGAATAAAACTGTAGATACCATTTATCTACGTGATATTTTTGAAAGTAAGCTCTTCCAAGAAGCTTCATCTCCGCTCACGCTTGTGTTAGGTAAAGACATCGTAGGCAAACCTTTTATAACTGATCTCAAAAAACTTCCGCATCTGCTCATCGCAGGGACAACGGGAAGCGGTAAGAGTGTCGGAATCAATGCCATGATTTTGAGTTTATTGTACAAAAACTCACCCGATCAGCTCAGACTTCTGATGATTGACCCGAAAATGCTTGAATTTTCAATTTATAATGATATTCCGCATCTCCTAACACCTGTTATTACGAAACCAAAAGAAGCCATTGCAGCTTTAAATAATATGGTCTATGAGATGGAACGACGTTATCAAATGATGAGCGAGACACGAACCAAGAATATCGAAAACTTCAACGAAAAGATGAAATCGGAGGGAGGTACACCGCTTCCTTACATCGTTGTTATTATTGACGAACTTGCTGACTTGATGATGACCAGCGGTAAAGATGTTGAGTATTCCATCGCCAGACTTGCCCAAATGGCCAGAGCAAGCGGAATCCATCTCATTGTAGCCACCCAACGCCCCAGTGTAGATGTTGTAACAGGACTTATCAAAGCCAATCTTCCCTCACGGATTAGTTATAAAGTGGGACAAAAAATCGATAGTAAAATCATCCTTGACGGGATGGGGGCAGAATCACTTTTGGGTCGTGGAGACATGCTCTTCACACCTCCGGGAATGAGCGGATTGGTACGACTTCATGGACCTTGGAGCACTGAAGCTGAAATTGAAAAAGTAGTCGATTTTCTCAAAGCGCAGCGCGAGCCTGAATACGATCGACGTTTTTTACGGGATAAAGAAGAGATTATACGTGATGGCGGAAGTGAACGAGGAGAGGGTAAGCCCCTAGACGAACTCTATGAAGAGGCTAAACATATTGTTTTGTCTGAGCAAAAAACCTCTATCAGCTATTTACAGCGACGTCTTCAAATCGGTTACAATCGATCTGCCAGCCTTATCGAACAGCTTGAGCAAAACGGTATCCTATCAGCACCTAATGCAAAAGGAAATCGTGAACTCATGAATGAATAAGGAATGTCATAGTGTTTCGATATTACACACTACTATTTAAATAAGTGTTTACTTTTGTAACACTATGAAAAAATAGTTCTTCTCTTCTGCTATACTTTCTATATTAAATTTAGCAGGAGTTCCCATGGCATTTATGGACGAATACACAGCACACGTAGCACAGCGCACAGCGCAAGGAATCCCTCCTCTCCCCCTTACGAAAGAACAAGTAACTGATTTAGTAGAGCTTATCAAAGCAGAAAAATCTAAAAATTCTGACCTCACAGAGATGTTGGCGTCACGTGTCAACCCAGGTGTCGATGATGGCGCTCACGTCAAAGCAGCATTTTTACACCAAATCGTTCAAGGTGAAGTAAAAGCATTTTTAGCTGATAACAGTGACATCAACAGCAACAATCACAAAAAAGCGGCAATCAAAATTCTTGGTAAAATGGTAGGCGGTTACAATGTTAAACCTCTTATCGATGCCCTCAGTATCGACGCATTGGCTCAAGACGCGGCTAATGAGCTAAAACATACCTTGCTTGTTTATGATGCATTCAACGATATCGTAGAACTTGCAAAAACAAACAGCTATGCAAAAGAAGTATTGGTAAGCTGGGCAAATGCCGAGTGGTTTACAAGCAAAAAACCTCTTGATGAAAAATTCAGTGTGGTTGTCTTCAAATTCCCGGGTGAAACCAATACCGATGATCTCTCACCTGCAAGCGCGGCATTTACCCGTTCAGATATCCCTCTTCATGCAACAACGATGCTTGCGGCAAAAATGCCAGAAGGTCTTGCAAAAATTACTGAACTCAAAAAACTCGGGATGCAAATCGCTTACGTCGGTGATGTTGTAGGGACGGGTTCAAGTCGTAAATCTGCTGCAAACTCTGTCCAATGGCACATGGGTGACGATATTCCCGGCATCCCGAACAAACGTACCGGCGGTGTTGTTATCGGCAGTATCATCGCCCCTATTTTCTTTGCAACCTGTGAAGATTCAGGCGCACTTCCAATCGAAGCCAATGTAGAGCAAATGGAAACAGGCGATGTTCTTGACATCGACACCAAAACTGGAACCATTACCAAGAGCGGTTCTGTGATTGCAACTTTCAGCCTTCGCCCAAATACCATCGAAGACGAAGTACGTGCAGGCGGACGTATCCCTCTCATCATCGGTCGTGGATTGACGGCTAAAGCACGTACGGCTCTTGGACTAGAACCTGCTACCTTCTTCGCTTTACCTATTCAGCCAGCTGATACAGGCAAAGGCTATACCCTTGCACAAAAAATGGTCGGTAAGGCATGTGGCATGGAAGGTGTACGCCCAGGTATGTACTGCGAGCCACACACTTCTACTGTTGGAAGCCAAGATACAACCGGACCAATGACGCGTGATGAGATCAAAGAGCTATCAGCACTTGGTTTCTCAGCGGATTTCGTGTTGCAGTCTTTCTGTCATACGGCAGCTTATCCGAAACCTTCTGACGTGATTTTACATGCAACGCTGCCTGCATTTATCTCTACGCGCAGCGGTGTTGCTCTTCGTCCTGCCGATGGTGTTATCCACTCATGGCTTAACCGTATGGTTTTACCAGATACCGTAGGAACAGGCGGAGACAGTCATACACGTTTCCCAATCGGTATTAGTTTCCCTGCGGGTTCTGGTCTTGTTGCATTCGCGGGCGTTACAGGGGCAATGCCTCTTGAGATGCCGGAGTCTGTTTTGGTACGTTTCAAAGGCGAAATGCAGCCGGGTATCACGTTGCGTGACCTTGTTAATGCGATCCCTTATTATGCAATCAAACAAGGTCTTTTGACCGTTGAGAAAAAAGGGAAGAAAAACATCTTCAACGGACGTGTTTTAGAGATCGAAGGTCTTCCAAACATGAAAGTGGAACAAGCATTCGAACTTTCCGATGCATCGGCTGAACGTTCAGCGGCTGCGTGTTCGGTTCACCTTAACAAAGAACCGGTCATCGAATACCTAAAATCAAACGTTGCTCTTATCGAAGCAATGATTGCAGATGGATATGAAGATGCACGTACATTGCAACGCCGTGCTGACAAAATGAAAGAGTGGTTAGATGCTCCTTCATTGATGTCTGCGGATGCGGATGCAGAGTATGCTGCGGTTATTGAAATTGATTTGAACGAAATCAAAGAGCCGATTTTGGCATGCCCGAACGATCCTGATAATGTTAAATTGCTCAGTGAGGTTGCAGGGACTGAAATTAATGAAGTATTCTTGGGCAGTTGTATGACCAATATCGGTCACTACCGTGCAGCGGGTGAAGTAATGCGCGGCGAGGGTAAAATCGCCGTTGAAAAATTCTGGATTGTTCCACCAACACGTATGGATGAGCAACAACTTATCAATGAGGGCTACTATGACGTTTATAACGCGATAGAAGCCCAAACAGAAGTTCCGGGATGTTCACTGTGTATGGGTAACCAAGCAAGCTCACGTGAGGGATCAACGGTATTCTCAACCTCTACTCGTAACTTCGACAACCGTTTAGGTAAAGGGACACAAGTTTATCTTGGTTCTGCTGAGCTAGCTTCCGTATGTGCTAAACTCGGACGTATCCCAACGGTAGCAGAATACATGAGTATCGTTCCTGAAAAATTAGCTGGAAAAGAGAGTATGGTTTACAAATATCTCAACTTTAATGAGATTACTAATTATGCACTTCAAGCGCGTGACGTTGCTGAAGATAAATATGGCGTAACTATTAAAGCCGTATAATTTTTCTCCTTTCACACCCTTATACAGGGTGTGCTATAATTGCGTATCTACATACCAAAGCAACACTATGTCCTCTTTTACATCATTACCACTTCATACACCATTGCAAACGGCACTTAAACGTTTAAACTTTAACACAATGACCCCTATTCAAGCCCAATCACTCCCTGTGATTTTAAAAGGCTCTGACGTTGTAGCCCAAGCCTCTACCGGAAGCGGTAAAACACTAGCTTTTGCCTTGGGAATTTTACAAAATATAAATCCCCGATACTTTGCCGCTCAAGCACTGGTGCTTTGCCCGACACGCGAGCTTGCCGAACAAGTAGCAAAAGTCATCCGCTCATGTGCCTCCGAAATCGGGAACATCAAACTCCTCACTCTGTGTGGCGGAGTCCCTATGAAAGCACAAAGGCACTCTTTGACCCACGGAGCACATATTATCGTCGGAACTCCGGGACGTGTTCTCAAACTTTTAAGTATGGATGACCTTGATCTCAAATCATGTTCTATGAGCGTTTTGGATGAAGCGGATCAAATGGTAGACATGGGATTTATCGAGGATATTGAAGCTATTTTTGCCTTTTTACCCTCACCCAAACAAACACTATTGTTTTCAGCCACCTATCCAGAATCCATCAAAGAGCTTTCATCAAAACTTACCAACAATCCCGTCTTTATCAAAACACAAATCAGCGAAAAAGCTCCAGCCATTACCGAAATAGCCTACATTGTAAATGACAAGACTCAAGCACTAAACAGTGTTCTTCGTCATCACTCAATTACCAATGCGATTATTTTTTGCAATACCAAAGTAGTAGCAGCCGAATTGTGCGAAACACTTAATTATGCAGGTATCCACGCCTTAACACTTCATGGCGATATGGAACAATTTGATCGCAATGAGGCAATAATCCAGTTTCGAAACGGAAGCGCACCCTTCCTCGTAGCCACCGATGTTGCCGGTCGCGGTATTGATATTGCAGAGCTTGATGCCATTATCAATTACGATGTCCCTCAACAACTCGATCGCTATATCCACCGAATCGGTCGAACAGGTCGTGCGGGGATGGATGGGACAGCTATAACCTTGGTGAGCTCCCACCAAATCGAATCATTTAAAGCGCTTGATCGTAATATAGAAATTCAAGACCTTCCATCAAGCCGAAATAATCATGATGTGTCTACATTAATGCAAACTATTTGTATTGATGCAGGGAAAAAAGATAAACTTCGCGCAGGAGATATCGTTGGTGCTTTGATACACGAAGGAGGTCTTACAAAAGAGCAAATAGGTAAGATTGACCAACAAGATCATCTAAGCTATGTGGCGATTGAACGTTCTTTAGCAGTAGAAACACACAAAAAACTTCAAAAACGACCGATTAAAGGGAAAGTTTTCAGGATATGGCTGTTAGACTAACACTAACCTTATATAAGTGGGAGTAATTTTTATGGCCAATCAAGAATTAACCTTTGGAGAAGAAGAATTTATTGTCTCCAAAACGGACTTAAAAGGGAAAATTACGTATGGTAATGCCCTATTTATTAAAATATCAGGGTATGATGAAACAGAACTGATCGATCAGCCCCATAATATTCTCCGACATAGTGATATGCCAGCCGTCGTTTTTAAACTTTTATGGAAAGAGATACAAGCGGGTAAAGAGATATTTGCCTATGTAAAAAATAAAAATAAAAATGATGACTTTTATTGGGTATTTGCCCACGTAACCCCCTCTTTTACTGCTAATCGCGCTATCTCTAATTATCATTCTGTACGTCGTAAGCCGTCCAAAAATGCAATCAATGTGATCAAACCTCTCTATGAAATGTTGTTGCAAAAAGAGAAAAGCGAAGGCATTAAAGCATCTGAAGAATTGCTGCTAAAAATATTAAAAGACAAAGGGGTCTCGTATGAACAATTTATCCTCTCTCTCTAAAGTACAATATGCCAATATAATGTCCATCTTACTTTTTGTGATTGGATTAACTATCGAAACATTTTTAGATGGATGGAATTGGATCCGCATTTTAACATTACTTAATTTTGCGTTGGCATGGTATGTTTTTATTAATATTCGCCGTACACAAGAAATAATTCGTGGTGTTTCTGTCGTTATTAATGGAGCAGAAAAAGGGTACCTTGAAAATCGAATTACCCATATCAGTGATTTTGGCGAATTAAAAGATCTTTGCTGGAATACCAATAATATGCTTGATCAAATTGAAGTGGTTATGCGTGAAATACAAGCCAGTGTTAATGCAGCCAGTCGTGATGAGTATCATCGTATTATCCTCATTCAAGGGCTTCATGGTGAATTCAAAGAAGCAAGTACTCATGTTAACAAAGCAATCTCTTCAATGCTGGCTAACCATACACACATTCAAAAAACAGTCTTAAGTGGAGAATTGGGTCAAATCGGTGCAGGGGTTAGCGGAGGATTAAAAGTTATTCAAGGGGATTTGCAAAATACAATAGCAAGACTTGACAATATTACAACAATTTCACACTCCACCTCTACACGATCATCTGAAACCCTCGATGAACTCGAAGTGATTATTACACGTCTCAATCATTTGATTGAATTGGTTCAAATATCGGCTGATTCTATACAATCACTGAATGACAAAACGGGCGAAATCACCTCTGTCGTCAATCTGATCAAAGACATTGCCGATCAAACCAATCTATTAGCTCTCAACGCTGCTATTGAAGCGGCACGGGCAGGTGAGCATGGACGAGGATTTGCCGTTGTAGCAGATGAAGTGCGTAAACTGGCTGAGCGTACCCAAAAAGCAACCGGTGAAATTGCGATTGCCGTTCAAACACTCCAACAAGAGACCACAGAGATTCACTCTAATTCTGAGTCAATGAATGCTATTGCCTCAGAGTCGAGTCAATCAATTGAATCCTTTCACTCAACTCTCCAAAATTTCAATAAAGATGCCATTTCAACCTCACAACAAGCAAAAATAATCGAGAATACTACCTTTATTACCCTCGCAAAAATTGATCATATTATGTTTAAATCCAACTCATATATTTCCATTATCAATGCCAATACTAGCAAGTGGAAACCCGTCGATCATCACCAATGCCGACTGGGACAATGGTATGAAAGCGGTGCAGGAAGAGAGCGTTTTTCACATCTTTCAAACTACAAGTTAATTGATGCGCCACACAGTAAGGTTCACAAATATTCTATGGATAATTTCAAATTTATTGACAATGGCGATAAAACAGTAGAAAACAAAAAAGAGATTATCGACAACTTTGCGGCAATGGAAGAGTCAAGTGAAAAACTATTCGTGATTATGGATGATCTTATCCGAGAATCTGAAGCTGAGAATAACCACTAAAAATAGGCTATATCTTTAGTATCAAATACGATACTAAAGATTCAATAATTATTTATGATTCCCAACTAAAACTGTCATGTCGACAAGGCGGCTGCTATATCCCCACTCATTATCATACCATGCCAGTACTTTTACTGTTTTTCCATCAACAATACTGGTCATATCAGGAACATACGTTGAACTGTACGTAGAACCGATAAAATCGCAGGAAACACGTTTATCATTATCCACTTCAATTAACCCTTTAAATGCACCTGCTGCTGCACTGTTAAATGCGTCATGAATCTCTTCTTTGGTAACACTTCTGGAAAGGTTTGCGGTCAAATCGACCACAGAGACATCAGGAGTCGGAACACGCATCGCATAGCCGTTAAGCTTCCCTTGCAAATGAGGCATAACTTTTCCGATTGCTTTAGCCGCACCGGTTGAAGTGGGAATCATATTCAAAGCAGCAGCGCGAGCACGACGAGGATCTTTTGCGTGTTTAACATCTAAAATATTTTGGTCATTCGTATAAGAATGAATCGTTGTCATAAGGGCATTCTCAATCCCAAATGCATCGTCAAGCACTTTACAAATCGGTCCCAAGCAGTTAGTAGTACAGCTCGCATTGGAAATGATTGCCTCACCTTTATACTCACTCGAATTTACCCCGATTACATACATCGGAGTATCATCTTTTGCAGGTGCCGAAATTACTACTTTTCGCACACCGTTTTTAAGATGTTTTTGACAACTCTCTTGATCTAGAAACACGCCTGTACATTCGATTACAACTTCTGCGCCAGTGCTTCCAAAATCAACCTTATCGGCATCACGCTCACGGAACATACGTACATTTTTACCACCGATGGAAATTGTATTTTCATCAATCACTTTTGCGTCAATCCCACGATGAACACTGTCAAATTTTAATAAATACTCAAGCATTTCTGGTTTTGATGTAGTATTAAGTGCTACCAACTCTATATCACTGCGTTCTGCAATGATTTTAGCAACGATAATTCCGATTCGCCCAGTTCCATTGATTGCTACTTTAAGTGCCATGAAGTCTCCTGAAAAATTTCAATATATATAATTATTGTAACAAGAAATGGCTAAAAGTGGGATAAGAAAAGAAGAACACCCCCGACTGTGAGGGCATTAATTAAAATTAATAACTGTATGTAACTGTAACGGGAATTTGTTTAAGGGGCTCATCACTTTGAATACGAATCTCTTTGCCTTTGAATTTGGCAATATTTAAATATCCATCAATAACCTGATGTGACTTAGTTGTATAAACCGTTTCGCATCTACGAACCATTTGATACGAAGTTGTTTGAGGTGTATTGTATTTACTTCCTACGTTTTGACCCGCCAATACACCCAAAACAGCACCACCGATGGTAGCAGCTGTTTTACCTTTTCCACCACCTATTTGATGACCTAAGACACCACCCAGCGCACCACCTGCAACCGCTCCAACAACATCAGCATTTCCAGTACCGCCATTTGAAACTGCTTCTTGAACATCTCTGCACTGCTGTGTTGGAATCTCTTCACTAATCGTTGCATAAATAGGATTTGAGCTACTTACTTTAATGTATTCCATTGTTGTGAATCCCTCAGCTGATAAAACCGTCGTTCCCAATATCAATGCTAAAATCAAAGTATTTTTTTTCTTCATAATCATTCTTCATTCCTATTATTTGATGTATATTTAACATTATAAGGGTCAATCGTTAATTGATTGTGAATACTCAAGCCTTAGGATAAATAAGATTATTTATTCTTTCGTAAATATCCAATATCTCACCCTTTTTTTCGAAAAAACTGTTTTTATTGGCAATGAGATGCGTCGTTGATTCCATAATCGTCTCAACCACTTCAAGACCATTTTGCTTCATCGTACTTCCTGTTTCAACCACATCGACGATCATATCTGCCAGCCCTACCAGCGGAGCAAGTTCAATCGAACCGTAAAGCTTAATAATATCTGCTGCAACTGCACGCTCGGCAAAATAGCGCTTGGTGATATTGACCATCTTGGTTGCAACTTTGATCTCACTTTTTGTAAAGTCAGGCTTCTCCCCTGCACGCATTCCAATAGCAACACGACACTTTCCTTTTTGCAAATCCAACAAACGAATAACGTCCAACCCCTGCTCTTCAAGAGTATCAAGTCCCACAACCCCAATATCAGCTGCTTGATGATAGACATACGTGGCAACATCTTGGTTACGAACGAGCAAAAATTTAAAATGTTCCGTTTGTAAAATCAGCTTTCGGTCATCAAACTTAAAACTGCTTCCGAAAATCGTCTCGAAAATTTCGAGCGTATCCTCTGCAATTCGTCCTTTTGGTAATGCAACACTTAACATTGTGAACCTTTATTAATCAACTTTTGCATACCCTTGAAAACCAATCTCTCATCGACGATTGCATCGGAAAAATAGCGTGCCAACATCTGCGCATCGCCTCCGGTCATATAGATAGGTTTTCCAAGACTTTCGATTTTATGGACAAGCAAAGCCAAAAAACCGACCGTAAGTGCATCAGGAGTATTTTTCGCCATTATAGTCAAATCAACCTCAAAGTTAAATGACATAGCAAGTGCAGGTGACAATCTAGCGTATGCTTCTTGAGCCGCTTTAAGCCCCAAAGAGATAAATCCACCCTGATAAACACCATCACACATCACATCAACCGTAATCGCACTCCCAGCATCCACAATCACCCCATCATCAATCGCTTCACACACCATAATCCGATCAATCCCCATCGTCGGATAGTATTTGTCCCAGTTGATAAGAGTCACGACATTATGCCAATTTGCTAAAGATTCAAGACTTTGTGACAAAGAACTGTTAACGCTGACATACCATACATCTCCCATTAACAATTCAGGTCTAAATTCCGAAAGTATCACTTTTTGGCATGCGCCATTCTCATATATATCTACTGTTGTGTTGCCTATGTCACATAAGATTATTTTTTTCATTTTAATCTCCCTATAATATCCAACGCACCCACATCAAATTTAGAAAATGCAAACCACTTTTTACCCAAATCTTTGAGGCTCGCGCCGATATGATAAACTTCTTTAGCATCAATTATTAAAAACCTATCGTGGGATGAATCAAACTTTTTTAGTTCTATCTTTGGATATTGGGAATTGTGCTTTTGTAAATCCAGTTCTAGCTGTTTTGTGATATTTTTGGTGTAAATAGTAGTATTAACTTTTGGCTCTCGTTTCGATAGCAACGTCAAAACGGTATCATCAATATAGTTGTCAATTAATACAATACTTTCATCGGCACTTTTTATCAAATCAGAGACAAATATATACGCATCATAAACTTGTCCATCGTAAAAAATTCCTTGCTTAGGTTTGATGGATTTATCCTCGATGGCGTTTAGTATCGCCTCTACTTTATCATCGGTTTTGAACTGTTTTTGCTCCAACGAGTCAAGTCTTTGAAAAATCAGAGCATTATTTGAGATAAATCTTCGCATCTCTACAAAGGCATTGATAATGTGAATACTCATTTGCACTGCCGTTTGACTTCGCAGTACACCAGAGAGCATTGCCACCCCTTGTTCGGTAAATACATAGGGCAAATATTTTCTATGTTTTCCTCTGCCGTTTTCTAAGGTGCCAATTTGGAACCTTAAAGAATCATCTGTCTCTAAGGTCACAAATTGTGACCTTAAAGAATCACGCTCACTTGAGGTCACAAATTGTGACCTCAAACTTTCATATTCTTCATGCGTAAGCTGAAACATAAAGTTTGATGGAAATCTATCCTCATTTCTTTTAACTGCTTGATTAAAAACTTTTGTCTCAACACCATATAGTTCCGCCAACTCGCTATCCAACATCATCTGCATTCCACGAATGGTATAGATTTTGGTTTTAATCGTTTCGTCGATGGAGGTGGTAATTTCGTTCATTGGAGCTCCTCTTATAGCATTTTCGTGACGTCACGAAAATGGTTTAGACTTTTACACATTTTTTCTTCCACAAGCGACCGGTCACAAATTGTGACTAGTTCATCATCTATCATCATAAGTTTCCAAATCCATCGAATTCGATGGGCTTAAAATCAGGACTAACCTCGCATCCGGGACTGTTCAAAATTCTGTATCAGCATCTAGTAGTTCCTAAAATTTAATCATTTATTTCTATATTGCTTTTACCAATATTACAAGTTTCACAAAGTATTTGTAGATTTTCATAGACAGTTTCTCCACCCTTTGACCAAGGAATAACATGATCAACGTGTAATCTTGCCCCATCTTGAGGTGTAGCTCCACAAAGCTTGCATTTTGCACCATCTTTCATTAGAACCATAGCTCGCAAACGCCAATTGATATTACGTGGAGTTTTTTTTGTTGATACCGATACAGTATCATTATTAAATTCAGGGATTTTTCCATCATTAACCCATGCTACAAATGTTTCAAGTCCTTTTCTCCAACTTCCAAAACGCTTTTCATACGTTCCAGAAGAATACTTTGAAATATTTTTAGTTAAATCATTATATTTTGGCTGACGACCAAGAGATGTCCATACTTCAACTAAATTTTCAAACAACTCATCATTTGTAATATTTAGTGTTCGTGTTTTTTCTAATCCAGCTTTTTCCAAAGATTTAAACCAAGAACCAAACCTACGAGTTAGAGTTGTATTATGAAATTTACCTCTTTCGTTATATTGATCAATGGTAACTTTATTTTGCTCAAGTTCTTTAGCAACACGAAGTAGATCATTAATTAGTTCTTCGTCTGGGACGTTTCTATTATAAGATTCTAATTGAAAGATCATAATTTATTTCTTCTTTTCTGTATGAATATAGCATATAGAAAAATTATATCGCAATTTTAAATAGATGCACTAAATGGAAGTATTTTTATATAATCCTCCATAAACTACCCTTCGACAGGCTCAGGGCGAACGGAAATCTAGTTAGGATAGAAGCCTACTATTTTAGAGAGTCGATTTTCGCCATCGGATGACATTCCAATACTGTTTGTTGCAAATTATGCTTTTGTACATGAGTATAAATCTGTGTCGTGAGCAAGGAAGCGTGTCCTAGTAACTCTTGCACAACACGTAAATCAGCACCACCCAAAATAAGTCCTGTCGCATACGAATGACGGAGGGCATGGGGTGAGACTCCCAAATATTTTTGGGTGATTTTAAAGGCAGAGATACGGCTTAAGGGTTCATAGCGATAGTTCATCCATAGAGAGTGTTGTTTCATACATGGGCATGCATCTTGGTAAGCTCGTAGTGCTTTTAACGCCTCTTGTGCGATTGGGATGTAGCGCTCTTTTTCCCCTTTGCCGTGACGAACTCTCAGCCATTCTCCCTCAATATCGTCTTCTTGCACCGCTAAACACTCACTAATCCTTGTCCCCGTCGCGTATAAAAAAAGGATTAATGCATAATCACGCTGTCCCAGCCAATCACTACGATCTATGCCTGAAAGCACACCCATAATGGATTCAAAAGGTAAATATTTAGGAAGGGTTTTGGGAAGTTTTGAAAGTGAAAATTTGGATGATTTTGAATCGAAACGCTGATTATGGCAAAAATCTAAAAAAGAGTTAATGGCTGATAATTTTCGGTTGAGCGTCCGCTTGTTGATAATACTTGAAAGCGCTTTAAAAATAGAAGCGCTGTCTAATTCGACAAGAGATTTTGAAGTGACCGTCTCGATTTCTGTTAGATCATGACGGTATGCTTCAATGGTTTTAGGACTAAGCGCTTTTATAATCGTAATGTATTCTAAAAATGCCTCAATTCCGGATGACATTATTTTATTTCAATGTACCGATCATCAAAATAAATTTTTCCGTCTCCAACAAAAACCGTATCATGATCCATATCAATATCATAAACATCGTAAGAAAGCAAATTTTTACTCAAAGCTATCATGTACCCGCCCTGCTCCAAAACATAAACTCTATCATTTTGGACACTGATTCCGACGAAATGGGCAAAAGGGAATTTTTTCTTTGCTTTGTACTCCAATGCAGGAGTTAACGCAATCACTTCACCTTGCTTTGTCGTTAACCAAACACCGTCCTCGGTATAAGCGATATCACGTACTTCGTATTTCTCACGGTTCTCTTTTTGTGATAGCGATAATACCGTATTGCCCGTGGATGCAACCATATTATTTTCAATCACATTCAAATAGGTAATATTGTTAAAATACTCTTCCGAACCAACAATAATCGAACGCAAGAGCTTCTTATCGGTCGTATTGACAATAACAATTTTCCCGTCTAAACTCAAAAAGACAACTAAATCTTTCAAAAAGTACGGATTGGCTATTCGAGCATCGACGGCTATGGGCGCATTTGAATTTTCTTTAAAGGTCATTTTTTTGGTTTGCAATGAATACAATGCCATCTCATTGTTTCCAAATAAAATAGCAAGGATATCACCCTGCACACTGGCAGAAGCAACGGTTCGCTTTAGGTCAATGACAACATGTTCACTGACACCGTCTTCAGGAATCAACTCTAAATCATTGGTATTGCTTTGGGTAATTATCCATCCATCACTGATATTGAGCAAACGAAAATCAGCTGGAACTTTTTGCTTTTTTTCTCCTGCTTTAGTAAGAATGTTTCCATTTGACAGTACCGCACCCGATTGTGTCACTTGGGAGATAGGGGCACTTAAACGTCCGGCAGTACGCCAGTCACCTTTAATATTTTCCGGTTTATAAACTTCTTTTTGGGAACATCCACTCAACATAAGGAGACCGGCAACACTCAAACTTACCCATAAATATTTCATCATTTCACTCCGTAATGGCGTAACATTTGTGCCATTGGATAGACGACAGAATCTTCTTTTATCAATGCCAATGACGCATGCGCTGCTTTGCTGTCACCTTTTTGAATCGATAACACAGCTAACTCAATGACGGCTAACTCTTGATAAATCGAACCCTGTTTTTTTGTATACGCATCCAACGCCTTATCATTATTTGATAATACTGCACTCTCGTACGAAGCGATATCTGCTACTTCAGAAGAACTGGCACCTTTAAGAGTTTCAAGTGTTTTAAGATCATTTTCACGCAGTGCCTTGGACAAACTGTACAATTCATACAATGACCCGCCTTGGGATGAAAGTTCTTTCAATGCATTTTGATCCATAGGATTCATCAACAACGTATTAAGTGCTGCATTGGCACGCTCTACTTTGGCATCATGTACCATTTGATAAGCGACACCTCCTCCCAGTCCCAAAAGCAATACAATAACAGACACAACCATCGGTTTTTGATATTTCTTGACAAAACGCTCCGTTCTCACGGCACTTTCGAAAAATTTTTCTTCCGAACTTAGCTCTTCTTTTAGAGCTTGCATATTTTCTTTTAGGTTCAAAAGGGCTCCTATGGCGTATATATATTTGACTATTTTGCTACAATAATAACTCAAGTGTTGTTAAAATTCCGTAAAGCCCATTTTTTCGCTACAATAAGGGAATAAAATTCTCTGTAGGTTACTAAACTATGAAAATCGATGAAAAACTTTTACAACGCCTAGAAAAACTCTCCTATCTTCAAATACCGGACGAAAATCGAGCTCAAATGATTGAACAAATGTCTGAAATAGTCTCTTTTGTTGATAATCTATCTGAATTAAATACGGATGGTATTAATCCCACCTTTTCGATGGAGTCAACTGCCACACTGTTACGTGAAGACATTGGTCATGTTGATCGAGCGATCAATGATGATATTTTAGCCCATTCACCGCATGCACAAGAACACTTCTTTATCGTTCCAAAAATCATTGAGTAATCCTGATGATTACGATTTATGGGATAAAAAACTGCGGTTCCGTCAAAAAAGCATTTCAATTTTGTAACGATCACTCTCTTGAGTATACTTTTGTCGATTTCAAGACCTCGCCCGTTGAGAAAGATAAGATTCTCCAATGGTCGCAAAAAATTGAGCTATCGGTTCTTCTCAATACCAAAGGGACTACTTACCGAACATTAGATCTTAAATCCCTTGCTCTTAGCGACAGTGATAAAATTGAGTGGATGGCGAAAGAAAATCGTCTTATCAAACGTCCTGTGATAGAATACAATACAAATGTTATCGTCGGTTATAATCTAACTCAATACGAAGGAATTTTTTTATCATGAGCCAATCACTGGATATTCACAAACTTTTAAAAAGCGTTGTCGCTTACAAATCATCCGATCTACACCTCGTTAGTCGTTCTGAACCTCAAATTCGTATTGACGGACGGCTTGTTGCCCTTAATTTGCCTGTTATGGACGGTAAGCAAATCGAAGAAATGGCGTATTCACTTTTAACCGAAAAACAAAAAAAGATTTTTGAAGAGAATAATGAACTCGATTTTTCCATCGTTATTCCCGATGTAGGTCGTTTTCGTGCCAACTACTATAAAACAATGGATGACGTTGCCTGTGCGTTTCGTATTATTCCTACTATCATCCCCTCTCTCGATGATTTAAATGCCAAGAAAATTTTTAAAGAGCTGATTAAGCGTGAAAAAGGTCTGATATTAGTTACCGGTCCAACAGGAAGCGGTAAATCTACAACGCTCGCTGCTATGCTCAATGAGGTCAATCTCAATGAAGCACGACACATCATTACAGTTGAAGATCCGGTCGAGTTTGTTCACACGAATAAAAAATCTCTTTTTTCACAGCGCAATATTGGAAGTGATACCAAAAGTTTTTCTGCCGCACTCAAATATGCCCTTCGCCAAGACCCCGATGTTATTTTGATCGGAGAGATGCGTGATCGTGAAACTATTTCTGCTGCCCTTACCGCTGCTGAAACCGGTCACTTGGTTTTTGGAACGCTTCATACCAACTCTGCTCCCAGTACGATCAACCGTATTATCGACGTCTTTAGCGGTGATGAACAACCTCAAGTTCGTGCTCAACTCTCAACTTCTCTTATTGCCGTTATTTCTCAAGCACTTCTGCCAAAAATAGGGGGAGGTCGTGTTGCGGCTCAAGAAGTTATGATTACCAATCCGGCTATCGCCAACTTGATACGTGAAGACAAAGTCCATCAGCTTTACTCACAAATGCAGCTCAATCAACAAGGTACGGGAATGACCACACAAACCCAAGAAATTGTAGAATATTTGCGTAAAAAAATGATCAGCAAAGATATTGCGATGCAATATTCCAATAAACCCGATGAGCTCCAGAGAGTTATCGACTCACTGTAACAAAAAGGCAAGCATTAAATAAATATTAATTTATACGATGCCCTGCCTTTCTTTTAGGTAACTTCTTGGAATTTTTTCTTATAATTCCGGATTATGAACAACAAACACTTATTACAGCATTATCAGCTCAAAGCAACACCGCAACGAATAGCAATTATTGAATTAATGGAGCATTCAGGTCATATCAGTATTGATGATCTCTTTAAACTAATTCGAGAAAAATTTTTCTCCATTTCACTGGCTACTCTCTACAAAAATATTCATATCATGATGAGCGTCAGCTTAATACGTGAAGTAAAAATACCGGGTCAAAAAGCAAAATATGAAATCGAAAAAACACCTCATGCGCATGTGTTATGTAAAACGTGCGGCGAACTTAAAGATATCCCCTTTGATATAACAAGTTTACTGGAAGATACGGTAAAAAGAAGTGATTATCGTGCGGATGACGTATCGATTATGATTTCGGGCGTTTGCCCGAATTGCAAGTAGCGTTTTATTTTAAAGATGCGCTTCTCTAAGCGTATCTGCGATTAAGAAAGCAAGTTCTAACGACTGGTCAGCATTCAATCGTGGATCACAATGCGTGTGATAACGGCTTTTTAGATTTTCAGAGGTAATCTCAAATGACCCGCCAAGGCATTCCGTAACATTTTTTCCTGTCATTTCCAAATGTACACCGCCTGCATAGGTTCCTTCGGATTTATGTACTTGGAAAAACTGCTTCATCTCTTTGAGTACTGCATCCACAGGACGGGTTTTGTACCCATTGCTGGTAATGGTATTTCCGTGCATCGGATCACAGCTCCACAATACTTTTTTCCCTTCTCTCTCGATAGCACGGATCAAAGCAGGCATACCATCCGCAACCTTATCCGCACCCATTCGAACGATAACATTCAATCGCCCTGCTTCATTTGTAGGATTTAAAACATCACACAAACGAATCAAATCTTCAGGATCCATCGAAGGACCTGCTTTAACGCCGATCGGATTTTGGATACCACGCATAAATTCAACGTGTGCGCCGTCTAACTGTCGTGTGCGATCTCCAATCCAAAGCATATGCGAAGAAACATCATACCATTCTCCAGTAAGAGAATCTTGACGCGTAAATGCCTCTTCATAATTAAGCAATAATGCCTCATGAGAGGTATAAAAATCGGTTTCACGAAGGGTTCTGGAGACATCCGATGTAATTCCGCATGCCGCCATAAAACGCAATGAATTATCAATTTGACGTGAAATTTCATCGTATTTTTTGGTCAACTCATTTTGCCCTACAAAACCGAGATTCCACGCATGAACTTGGTTTAAGTCAGCCAATCCGCCGGATGCAAAGGCACGAAGAAGATTCAGCGTGGCTGCAGATTGATTGTAAGCTTGAACCATACGATTGGGATCAGGAATACGCGCAGCAGGATTAAACTCTACTCCGTTGATAATATCTCCACGATAACTCGGAAGAGTGACCCCATCGATGGTTTCCATATCGGATGATCTAGGTTTGGCAAATTGTCCGCCTAAACGTCCTATTTTAACAACAGGAACACCACCCGCAAAGGTCATAACGACGGCCATTTGCATCATTACTTTGAAAGTATCCCGAATATTGTGCGCGTGAAACTCTGAAAAACTTTCAGCACAATCTCCGCCTTGAAGTAAAAAGGCTTTCCCCTCACATACGTCCGCAAGATTTTTTTTTCAAATTTCGGGCTTCTCCCGCAAAAACAAGAGGTGGATAATTTTTAAGTTGCTCTTCGATCTCTTTTAGCCGTACCTGATCTGGATAGGTAGGCTGCTGCATGATTGGTTTATCTCTCCAACTCGCTCGGCTCCATGTACTCATTTAATACGTATCTCCCATCTTACTAGATTGCCAAAAGGCTTATTTGTTATTTTTAAAGTAAGCAATTTTATCGTTTTATCCTAAAAAGCGACTGATTATGACGGCTGAAAGCTATATTTAGGTTTTAAAAAGTATAATTGCGTCATTTCACAGAGAGATTATTTATCCTAAGAGAGTCAATGAAATCAACACAAATGAACATTTTTTTATCTCTTTTTTGCAAAGAGCTCTCCTTCCATTTAGAATCCGCAAGCGCGCGGCAAGACAAAATTGCCCATGATGAATTTGCAGAGATTATTTCTATAGCAACCAAAGAAGTACTTGACCTCTATTTAAGTGGCGAACTTGATACGCATGAATACGTTGCTGACACGGAAAATGGGTATAAAGATATCGCATTGTTAAGCATTAATTCTTATACCCAATCAAACCAAACGTTTGAAAAAATAACCGATGATCATGCAACTATTTTAAAAGAGCATGAAAATTCAAATCTTATTAATTTCAACAATATAAGTGAAAAATTTGTTGATATTCAATCTCATTTGAGCCAAGAGGTTGCGCGTGCTAATAAAATCATTCAAGACTTGCACGAACAAGTTAAAGTACTTGAAGTGACAACAACGCTTGATCCTCTCACAAAAACATTTAATCGATATGCACTTCAAAATAATCTTACTGAACTTCTAACAAAGAAACGTCAAATACAAGAACTTTTTATTCTGATGATCGATATCGACAACTTTAAAACTATTAATGATCTTCATGGACATATTGCAGGTGATAAAGTTCTCATTTTTCTTGCTAAATTGCTCAAAAAAACCCTTAGAGACGGTGATAAAGTGTACCGCTTTGGCGGAGAAGAGTTTGTTGTCATCCTCAATCGAACCGATCTGGAGGGTGCGAAATTGGTTGCTAACCGTTTTTTAAATCTTTGCCGCCAAAATAAACCTCTCTTTCACAATGAACAAATTACCGTTACTTTGAGTGTTGGTCTGACTCAAACACGAGATAAAGATACCATGGATGATGTGATTCATCGAGCAGATACAGCGCTCTATCGTGCAAAAAACAATGGAAAAGATAGAATGGAGATAGAATTATAATGGACTTGAATTATTTTGATATGGCAGTTGGCTCAATCGTATTATTGCTAGGCTTAAAAGGACTGTTAAACGGTTTTTCAAAAGAACTTTTTGGACTCATCGGAATTGTAGGCGGGCTCTTTGTTGCTTCTCATATTGGCGGAGCAATTGGGACATTTTTGAACGATCTCCTCTTTGATTTCGAAACGGCCACCGCTGTTAACCTTATGGGTTTTGTTTTTAGTGTTGGTATTTTTTGGCTACTTATGGTGGCATTGGGTGCTGGCTTTAAACGTCTTAGTTCCCTAAGCGGACTTGGGAGTTTAGATCGGGTATTAGGGTTTGTAGTGGGAGCAAGCAAATTCTTTTTTATCCTCTCTGTCATTATTTATGCGCTCTTTAGTGTTACGGCTATCCGTGAAAACTTTGGTGAAAAAATGAAAGACAGTATCTTTTTTGAACCTATGTTTGCAACCGGTAATTTTATTTTGCATATTGAAACGAAGGACGTAACAAACCTGCTTGATTCCAATGAAAGTGATAAGAATGGTTCCCGTTCTTCATCCGATAAAAAGGAGAAATAATACTATGGGCTCTTTAACTGATTTTACCAAACGTTCCGTTGAATATACAAAACTCTTGAATGATTTCAAACAGCTTCTCAAAGAAAACAGTTTAAAATTCACCATACAGCGTGAAGTCATTTTAGAGATGATATACAACTCTGACGAGCATCTCACGCCTGAAGGACTGCATCATCTTATCCAAGAGAAGCACCCTGATTTAAATACCGGAATTGCAACCGTGTATCGTACACTCTCACTTCTTGAAGATTCCGAAATGGTGACATCTCTCTCCTTTGGAGCTCAAGGCAAAAAATACGAGTTGGGTGCGAAGGATCATCACGATCACATAATCTGTACAAAATGTGGCAGTATTAGCGAATTCGTTGATGAAGGAATTGAGTTGAGACAGAAAAAAATTGCCGAAGAGCTTGGTTTTATAATGCAAGAACACTCGATGCAGATTTATGGCATTTGCAAAACATGCCAAACGAAAAATTAAAGGGAATTTATTGTGACATTCGATAATCAATATGTAGTTCAACGAATTGAAAAAGCCAACCAATTGCGAGAAGCGGGAATAGATCCTTACGCGAATAACTCCGCACGTAATACGACCATAGAGAAATTCAACAATGTGAATTCTGATCTTTTTCACAAAGAAGAAAAACGCGATGAACATCGTCACTATATCGTTGCAGGGCGTATCAAGCTTTATCGTTTGATGGGAAAAGCCAGCTTTGTTAAAATCGAAGATGAGAGCGGAATGCTCCAAATTTACGTTGCACGCGACAATCTTCCTGAAAACTTTTACAATGACATCTTTAAAAAACTCATTGAAGTCGGTGATATTATCGAAGTAAGCGGCTATCCGTTTGTTACTCAGCAAGGGGAACTGTCACTTCATGTCGATACCTTAAAAATTCTTACCAAAGCCATTTCACCATTGCCTGAAAAATTTCACGGGATTACCGATAAAGAGATGCGCTACCGCCAACGCTATCTTGATCTTATTATGAATTCAGAAGTACGAAAAACCTTTCATATTCGCTCGAAAGTCATCAGCTTAACACGCCGTTTCTTTGAAGACAAAGGGTTTTTAGAAGTTGAAACACCGATGATGCACCCAATCGCCGGCGGTGCGAATGCCAAACCGTTCGTGACCCATCACAATGCATTGGGAATTGATCGTTTTTTACGTATTGCACCGGAGCTTTATCTCAAACGTCTCATAGTCGGTGGATTTGAAGCGGTATTTGAAATCAACCGTAACTTCCGCAATGAAGGGATGGATGCAACTCACAATCCTGAGTTTACCTCCATCGAGTTTTATTGGGCGTACAAAACATACAAAGATCTTATTGAAATCACGGAAGAATATTTTGACTATCTGTTCGATCACCTCAATCTTCCTAAACGTCTCCCTTATGGTGATTTTGAGATTGATTTCGACCAATTCACCGAAATCGAACTGATCAAAAGTTTAAGTGTAATCGGCGGTGTTCCTGAAAATATCGTCAATGATAAAGAAGCTATTTTAGAGTTTTTACGTTCCAATAAACTTGAAGCAAAAGCAACGCTCAATTTAGGACAGCTTCAAGGCGAACTCTTTGATGAATTCGTTGAAGCAAAACTTATTAATCCGACCTTTATTACCCATTATCCGGTTGAGATTTCACCGCTTGCCCGTCGTAATGATAAGCGTCCAGAACTGACAGATCGTTTTGAACTCTTCATCGCAGGTCGTGAAATTGCCAATGCTTTTAGTGAGCTTAATGATCCGATCGATCAGCTGGAGCGTTTCAACGGACAAATGGCTGCTAAAGAGTGTGGTGATGATGAAGCGCATGAGATGGACGAAGATTTCGTTATCGCACTCAGTTACGGTATGGCACCGACAGCAGGTCAGGGAATCGGAATCGATCGCCTTGTCATGATGCTGACCAATCAACACTCAATTCGGGATGTTTTACTCTTCCCGGCAATGAAACCACACCAAACCAACCAAAACCACAATGGAGAAGAAGAATGAGTTTCCTCAAAGAATACGACAACGAAATTTACACCCTATGTGAGCAAGAGCTCGAACGTCAAACGGATCATTTAGAGATGATTGCCTCTGAAAACTTTACTCTTCCTGCGGTTATGGAAGCTATGGGAAGTGTATTTACGAACAAATATGCAGAAGGCTATCCGGCTAAACGTTATTACGGCGGATGCGAATACGCGGATGGTGTTGAGCAACTGGCGATTGACCGTGCATGTGCACTTTTTGGCTGTAACTACGCCAACGTACAACCTCACTCAGGTTCCTCTGCCAATGGTGCGGTGTACGCTGCATTATTGCAAGCAGGAGATAAATTATTAGGGATGGATCTAAGCCACGGCGGACACTTAACCCATGGTTCAAAGGTCAGTTTTTCCGGTAAAAACTATCACAGTTTTTCGTATGGTGTAGAACTTGACGGTCGCATTAATTATGAGCGTGTCTTGGACATCGCAAAAATTGTTCAGCCAAAAATCATCGTGTGCGGTGCTTCAGCCTATGCACGTGAAATCGATTTTGCTAAGTTTCGTGAAATCGCTGATGCGGTTGGAGCAATTTTGTTTGCCGACATCGCACACATTGCAGGACTTGTATGCGCAGGTGAGCACCCAAGCCCATTCCCTCATGCACACATTGTGACAACCACCACCCATAAAACTCTTGCCGGTCCTCGCGGCGGTATGATCATGACCAATGATGAAGAGATTGCCAAAAAAATAAATTCAGCTATCTTCCCTGCTCTTCAAGGCGGACCATTGGTTCATGTTATCGCAGCCAAAGCAGTTGGATTTAAATACAATCTCTCTCCTGAATGGAAAGTCTACGCCAAGCAAGTTAAAGCGAATGCTGCTGTTCTTGCTGATGTATTGATGAAGCGCGGGTATGATATTGTTAGTGGTGGAACGGATAACCATCTCATCCTCGTCTCCTTCTTGAATAAACCTTTTAGCGGTAAAGAGGCAGATGCAGCACTTGGACGTGCAGGAATTACCGTTAATAAAAATACCGTACCGGGCGAAACACGTTCACCGTTCGTTACCTCAGGTGTACGTATCGGAAGTCCTGCTCTCACATCACGCGGTATGAAAGAAAAAGAGTTCGAACTCATCGCAAATAAAATTGCCGATGTTTTGGATGATATTGAAAACGAAGAGAAGCAAAAAGTTATCAAAGAAGAATTAAAAGCGCTTGCACGCGGATTTATTATCTATACACAATCTACGTATTAATAACCCTTGCTCCTGTTGGGGCAAAAATAGAGATGCGATACAAGGAGTTTGAATGATGACATCAATGGATATGAAACTTATTAAAATGGTCTCGGATCATTATTGGCTTAAACACGATACCATGGTCGATAAGATTGAGTTTAAAGGGCGTACTTTTTACAATAAATATGAAAAAATACCTAAAACATTAACTCAAGCACTCATTGATCAACATCATAAAAAACAAATTACTGTCGCTCATTCTCTTATCAATCAGTTTGGTAAAGTTGAAAACATTGTTATCGATTATAATGGTACGGATACCCAACGCTTCTATCATAAGGCACAATTGTTGCTTAGAGAAGAGGGATTTATTAATTTTACCGCTTTTGAAACAAAAACACCGGGGCATTTGCATGTGTACATCCACAAAGGACATACAACATTGCAAGAAGCGATTCAATTGGGTAAGATGCTTTCAATGAAACTTGCGGCAAAGCAACCTAAGCAGTGGCGAATGTTTCCAGCAGATGATTTGCCGCCAGAGTATAATATACTCAATTTACCTTATGAAGTCTACGCAAAAGAGCGTGGTGCTGCGTGGTCAAAGCACCTATAATGGACGCTGTCGGAATAGAATCCCGACAGCTCCGTTAGCCACTTGGGCTACTGAAGCTTGCCTCTTATGAGGCAGAAATTTTGGATATTTTAAAATATCTATCACATAATAGGAGACTAAAATGGAAGAAAAAAACGAACTTAACGACATTATTCTCAATAAAGGCGGGTCAAGCTCAGGAAGTAAAAAGCTGTTACTGG
>JAGXHZ010000123.1 GCA_024635855.1 Sulfuricurvum sp. | reverse complement strand
GTCGTCGGCAGCGTCAGATGTGTATAAGAGACAGTAACTACCTCAGTGCTTACACTCTCCCCAACAACATTTTTGGCATAATGACTGGCAGGCGAGTAACCGCAGCCTGTCATCAAAAAGAGAACTGCACAGGAGAGTAGAAATTTCATCACTAACCTTTTATGACGAGATTGACGAGTTTTCCGGGGACAACAATCGATTTTACTATCTCTTTATCTTCAAGCCATTTTTCAACGGAAGCTTTTGCTATCGAAATTATCTCTTCCTCACTTGCATTGACCCCTACTTCGATCGTAGCACGATTTTTTCCGTTTACAGAAACACCCAATGCAAGCGCATCCACTTCAAAGACCTCTTCAAGCACATGCTGAGGAGCAAGATTTTTTCCGCCAAAAAGAGTATGAGAAAGTTCCCAACAAATATGAGGAACGATCGGTTCCATCACAGAAGTAAGAATCCAATACCCCTCGCTCCAGACATCACGATTTGTTTGTTCATTAAGCGCATTCATCGCTTCCATAACTCCGGCAATCATGGTATTGAAGGTATAGCGTTCATTGTAAACATCTTGGGCACGTTTGAGAGCTTCATAGACTTTTTTACGAGCATTTTTCTCTTCTTTAGAGAGACTTGAATGATCTATCACTGGAAGCTTATTACTTTTGTTTACGTACGAGCTACGATCCGCAAACCGTTTTAGAAAACGAAATGCTCCTTCAACGGCACTGTCATTCCACTCAAGCTCTTGGGTGGGAGGAGCGGCAAACAATATAAATAATCGAGCAGTATCCGCTCCGTATTTTAGGATTATTGCATCCGGATCGACGGTATTGCCTTTGGACTTGGACATTTTTGCCCCGTCTTTTAGAACCATCCCCTGCGTCAACAGTTTCTCAAACGGTTCATCAAAGTTAACATATCCCAAATCACGAAATACTTTGGTAAAAAATCGCGCATAAAGCAAATGCAAAATCGCATGTTCAATCCCGCCGATGTAATGATCGACTCCCATCCAGTATTTGATTTGTTCAGCTGAAAATGCCTCTTTTTCCCAGTTAGCAGGCGACGCACAAAAACGTAAAAAATACCAGCTTGACTCAACGAACGTATCCATCGTATCGGTTTCACGAATCGCATCTTTTCCACAAGCAGGACATTTGCAATGTTTCCATGTCGGATGTTTCTCTAGCGGATTTCCCTCACCCGTAATCTCGATGTCGTGCGGCAATGCGATAGGGAGATTCTCTTTTTTCTCCATTACCAAGCCACAATCGTCACAGTGAACGAATGGAATAGGAGCGCCCCAATAGCGCTGACGCGATACTCCCCAGTCTTTGAGTTTGTAATTGGTCGTTTTTTGTCCGATTTTTTCACTCTCAAAATACTCGATCACTTTTGATTGTGCTTCTTTGGAGTTCAATCCATCGAAGGAGCTTGAGTTAAACATAATCCCTGTATCGGTAAAAGCTCTGGTTAAATGTGCTTCCCCTTCGATAGGTTTAATCACCGCATGAATCGGCAAATCATATTTCTTTGCAAAATCAAAATCACGATCATCATGGGCAGGAACCGCCATCACTGCACCGCTGCCGTAATCCATCAAGACAAAATTCGCTATCCAGACTGGGATACTTTTTTGGGTCAGCGGATGGAGGACATTCAGTCCCAAAGCTACCCCAGATTTTTCTTTTTGACGATCAATAGAGGAACTGTTTTTCATCTCTTTGATTTGAGAAACAACGGCATCGCTCAATAGAGCATTATCAATCATATAAGAGACGATAGGATGCTCAGGGGCTAGTGCCGTATAGGAAACCCCATAAATTGTATCAGGACGCGTTGTAAAGACATCAAAACTCTCAAAAGTCGAGTTTAATTTTGCCTTGCTCTCTTCATCAAAAAACAAATCAAATGCCAAACCGTTCGATTTTCCGATCCAATTTTCTTGCATCGTCAAAACTTGTTTCGGCCAACCGCCTTCAAGTTTTTTCAAATCATCTAACAGTTCATCGCCGTATTGGGTAATCTTAAAATAATACTGATTCATATCTTTTTTAACAATCGGAGTATCACATCTCCAACAGCATCCGTCAACGACTTGTTCGTTCGCCAATACCGTCAAATCATGGGGGCACCAGTTGAGCATCCCTTTTTTACGGTAAAGCAGCCCTTTTTCATACATATCGATGATAAAACCCTGCTCAAACTTCGTATACAGTTCATCACTGGTGGCAAGTTCTCGATCTTTTGAAAAGGAGAAACCCAAAGAAGCAAACTCTTTTTTCATGTAATCGATGTTATCGTATGTCCATGTTTTTGGATGAGAACCGTTTTTGATCGCTGCATTTTCAGCGGGCATACCAAAACTGTCAAAACCGATTGGGTGAAGTACATTAAATCCCTGCTGGCGATAATAACGGGCGAAGGTATCACTGAGAGTATAGTTTCGAACGTGCCCCATGTGGAGTCGTCCACTGGGGAAAGGAAACATGCTTAAGATGTATTTTTTGGTTTTCGAAAAATCTTCACTGGGCTCAAAACTTTTGTTTTCAGCCCAAAATTTTTGCCATTTCGCTTCAATATCTTTCGGGACGTAATTCAAAAAAACTCCTAATTAAACAATGCCTTGCTCGAATTGAGCACGCATTTTTTCTTTTTCAACTCGATTTCTTACTTTATCCGCCAACATTTGACGATAACCTGCAACATTAAATCCTGTCCAAACAACCAGTTGTGCGGCTACGAAAATCGAGCTGTACGTACCGACAATGACGCCAATCAACATAGGGAAGCTAAAGCCCATCATGATGTCACCACCGAAAACGAACAATGTCAATACAACAAAAAATACGGTCAATGACGTAAGTGTCGTTCGTGATTGAGTACGGGATACCGCTTCATTGACAATCATAATAAAATCGGTATTTTTAGACTCTTCAATGTGTTCACGAATACGATCATAGACAATAATAGTATCATGAATTGAATAGCCCAAAATCATTAACAATGCCGCAACACTTTCGATGTTAAAATCAACCTCAAAATACGATACAAATCCAAATGTAATCACAATATCATGAACAATCGCAATAATCGCAGCAAGCGCGAAACGCCACTCGTAGCGAAATGTTACTGTGGCCATAATCGCAAGAAGTGTCAGCAAAAATGCAGTCAATCCCTTAACACGTAATTCATCACCCACTTTTGGTCCAACCATGTCAACACGGCGAATCTCAAAATCACCCGTTCCTGCAAGAATCTTTTTCGTGGTATCACCGATGTCATTACTTAATCCCATCGTGGATGCAGGTGTTTTAATGATTACTTCTTGAGGTGAGCCAAATTCTGTGACCGTAGCATGCGCGAACAGCTCATTCTTTTTCAAGCTTTCACGTATTTTATCAATCGGTGCAGCTTCAGTATATTTAACTTGCACCACCGTTCCGCCGGTAAAATCGATCCCAAAAGAGAACCCTTTTACCGAAATCAGTGCGATGGCAAGAAAAAAGAGAACAAACGATGCGAGAAAAAAGATTTTTCCCTTTCCGAGAAAGTTATAAATTTTATCTTCTTTAAAAAGTTCCATGCTTATTGTGCCTTTCTCGTCATACCAAACCACAAGGTGTAGTTTTTATTTTTTTCAATACGATCCATAAACAATAGATAAATACCATACGATCCGACGATAGCAGTAAGCATCGAAGCCAAAAGCCCCATACTAAGGGTTACCGCAAATCCTTTGATAGCACCTGTTCCATACACATACAAAATAGTACATGCCAAAATCTGTGTTACATTCGAATCTAAAATTGCCCTCATTGCCTTAGAATACCCCTCAGCAATGGCTCGACGCGTTGGCACTCCTGCACGAAGACCCTCACGAATACGCTCATTAATAATAATATTCGCATCCACCGCAAGTCCTATGTGCAAGACAATACCTGCCATTCCTGGAAGAGTAAGAGTAGCCCCCATCAGTGACATAAGTGCCAAAATGATGAAAAGGTTAATCACAACCGCAAGATTGGCAATCACACCCGCTAAACCGTAATAGAACATCATAAATAAAATGACCAATCCAAAACCGCTTACAAGAGCCAAAAGAGAAGCACGAATGCTATCTGCCCCCAAACTTGGTCCCACAGAGCGCTTTTCCATCATATAAATCGGAGCAAGCAATGCTCCAGAACGAAGTGCGATTGCAAGGTCATTCGCCTCAGCCGTCGTATAATTACCACTGATTTGACCGCTTCCGCCACCGATACGCTCATTAATCACCGGAGCAGAGTAAACTTTTCCGTCCAAGACGATGGCAAGACGTTTTCCAACACTTTTGGCAGTAAAATCACCGAAAATCTGTGCACCCTCAGAATTGAGAGTAAAATTGATCGTAGGATTGTTGTTTTGATCGTATCCTACTTGGGCATCTGTAAGCATTGTCCCATCAAGAATCGGGATTTCACGTACCAAATGTTTTACGCTAGGTTGCAAAGCATCTACGAGAATTTTATCTCCATAACCCATAGCTTCCGCATCGCCAAGCTCATTCACACGCATAGCACGATCTTCATCAACTGCCATAAGTTCAAGCTTTGCTGCACGTGAAATAAGTTCACGAGCACGCTGTTCCTCTTCTTGAGTTTTGATACCGGGAAGTTCCACTAAAATTTTATCGACACCCTGCTTCGCCACGGTAGGTTCCGCAAGACCGAATTGATCCAAACGATTACGAATCGTCTCAATTGCCTGATCGACGGCTTGAACTTTTAGCTTCTCAACGGCCACTGGAGTCATTGCGATGCTATAGTTCCCTCCAGATGCTCGGACAATAGTCCCCTCTATTTTTTTAAAATAGCCATCTAGCAATACCGCATCATCGTTATCAAGTAATTCAAATGTAACCGTATCACTACTCGCATTTAAACCATCGATCATAATATCGTTCTTCTCAGCAAATCTGCTCACACCGGAGGCAATTGATTTAAGCTGAGAAGTGACTGCTTCTTCGGTTTTTACTCCGAGCAACATGTGCAATCCACCCTGCAAATCCAGACCCAAAGTTACTTTTGCACCACGTTCACTTTGCGTTAAAGAAGGCAGCGAAAAAATAATCCCAAAAATCGTAGCAATAATCAGTAAAACGACGCGATAATTAAGCTTCATCCTCGTACTTTCGCGCAACAGCATCTTTGACTAAACGCCCTTCTACGTCATTATTAAATTTTACTGCGAAAAATGACTCTTCGACTTTTTTGATTTCAACGATCAAACCGCCGTTCGTAACCACTTTGTCTCCTTTTGCAAGAGCACCTAACATTTCAGCGTGTTTCTTTGCTTGCTGTTGTTGTGGACGAATGATGACGAAGTACATAATCGCAATCAAAAAGACAAAAGGGAGTAATTGAGTTACTATTTCCATGAAGATCCTTGGATGTATAAAAGTTGGTGCATTATACTCAAAAGAGATTAACATCGCTATAATTCGCCCATGAAATTACCGATTACTATCCCCTACAATCTACTCGTCACTCCGCTGCTGATTGCACTTGGATTTAGTGCTTTTATCTATTTTGAGCACTTTCATATTACGATTCGACTGATCAACACCCTTGCAGCTCTCGGAGCTCTTTATGGACTGTTATATGCCCCACGCATTGTCCTTCCCATCGCAGGATTTTGGATCGGTCTTTTTTGGTGTTATTGGATCGGATACAGTTTTGAATACTATGGACTTGGCTGGGCTACGAGCTTAGTAGCACTTGGTTTTGGCGGAGTTTATGCTCTTTATTATGGAGCACTCGGACTAACGACTAACCCATGGCTTCGGGCACTTATACTCTTTGGATTAACCTATGTATGGCCTATGGATTTTAACTGGATGCAGCCTGAACTTGTCTTTGTTGAAAGCTATATCGGTTTTGAAAAATGGCAATTTGCCTTAGTCTTAGCACTTTTAGCCTCCACATCATGGTTTTACCGACAGAAAAAGCTTCTTCCTCTGCTATTGCTCCCCTTAGCCATGCAACCAAAATATACTCCGCCTCCACCGCCACCGCTGAAAATCAAACTCATCTCAACCGACATTCCGCAGGATTTAAAATGGCAGGCATTTATTCTCGAAGATACCATCAATAATAATCTGGATCTTATCGATGAAGCAATAGAGCAGAAATATGATCTAGTCGTTCTCCCGGAAGCCGCGTTTACCCTCTATATGAATCATGCTCCGATGTTAATGAAAGAACTGCAAAAAAAATCTGCCTCTATTGCTATTCTCACAGGAACACTCCACGATGAAAAAAATCTCAACTACAATGTTTCGTATCTTTTTGACCATGGCAAAATCACTGTAGCTAAAAAAATGATTCTTGTCCCTTTTGGAGAGTACATTCCTCTGCCGTCATTTTTAAAAGTATGGGTTAATCGTCAAATTTTTGGGGGAGGATCAGATTTTGTAACCGGATAAACCAACCGATTTTATGATCAAAGGGGTAAAATTTCGCAATGCCATCTGTTACGAAGCCACGCGCGAGGAACTTTACACGCCCGACGCTCGCTATCTCATCGCAACCAGTAACAACGGATGGTTTAAACCTTCCATTGAGCCTACATTGCAAAATCTCTTAATCCGATTTTATGCGCGAAAAAATAATTCGATGGTGTTTCATTCCGCCAATGGCGGAGGAAGCGGAGTGGTATTTTAGTGTCGTACCGTTAAGTTTTTAGCGTTAATCGCAGCAATGATTTGCTCGATTTGTTTCATCTTTGTCTCTTCATTTTCCATGTTGTGGATAGCATCGAGATTAAAAGTACTCAATTTAGTATCCAAGTAACCTGTATCCAAGTTTCCAGCTATAAAATCTGGATCACGAACAATTTGACGGTGAAGTGAAATATTGGTAGGTACACCCTCGATGATAAATTCATCCAGCGCACGTCGTGCTTTACGTACAGCGTCTTCCCATGTCAATGCTGAAACGATAAGCTTTCCGATCATAGAATCATAGTTTGAAGGAATTTGATAGTTGGTATATGCCATACTGTCCAAACGTACACCTGGACCACCTGGAGCTAGATAGTTTGTGATGAGACCCGGTGACGGTACAAATCCGAGTTTTGGATTTTCAGCATTAATACGAAATTCAATAGCATATCCACGGAATTTAATCTCTTCTTGCAAGAAAATAAGTTGATCACCCTCCGCGATTTGGATCATACGTTGGATCAAATCGATTCCTGAAATCGCTTCAGTAACCGGATGCTCAACTTGAACACGGGTATTCATTTCGATGAAATAAATATTGTCATCTTGGTCAACCAGATATTCGATGGTTCCGACACTCTCGTATCCGAGTTTGAACATTGCTTTGGTCGAAATACGATAAAGCTCACGGCGAGTCTTTTCGTTCAACAACGGCGATGGAGCAATTTCGATTACTTTTTGGTGACGACGCTGAATCGAACAGTCACGATCGCCCAAATGAACAACGTTACCGTATTTATCGGCAACAATTTGGATTTCAATGTGACGAGGATTTTTGAGATATTTCTCAATAAACG
>JAGXHZ010000122.1 GCA_024635855.1 Sulfuricurvum sp. | reverse complement strand
TGGGGAGAGTGTAAGCACTGAGGTAGTTATCTCAATGGAGGATCCTCAAAATACGGTCATTATCAAAGATGCTGTTGATACGGCGATTATTACTAAATTTCGTACCGCATTGGTGGCTAAAAACAGTTCGCAAACGCATTTGAAGTTTCGGATAGCATCGGTTGGTTTTTTTCCATTGCGCTATGACACAAATGGATATATAATAACATATCGAACGAGGGTTTCTATGAATGTAGAGAGAGTTTCAAAAGCTTCAAAGGGGCGTTATGCAGTCTCAGGTGTTTATGATTTTGACATAGAACCCAATGCGATTATTTCGGATCAGTCTCGTTTTGAAGCAATACGACAAAGTTCACAAAAAGCGATTGATGTGTTTATTGCTCAAGTCGCAGCGCAAGGCTCAAACCCTCCAAAGGAGTAACAGTGACAATCAATCAAATTGTACGTAATACGGTAGAACGGCTTAAAGCTGAAGGTAAAACATGGACACCGGATGTGTACGCTCAAACGTTTTGTATGGAAGCAAAAAAAGCGGGAGTACAAGTAGAAGATTGTGGCGGTATTGATCGATTCACCCCTTTATTGGATAAAAAGACGTTAGAGGAAGTGAAGCAATACCGTGTCAGAACAACTGCGGAATTGATCCGTTTTTTAATCTCTAAAATGAGTCGTCTAAATCCCACAGAAGCCTCTATGCTGGTTGATGTTTTGAGTGCACTGTCACGAGCGATGGCTCAGAGTATTGATATTCTTCATAATCCGGATGCATCGGTTTTGGCGAAAAAAACGGTTACTATTTTAGATGCCCAAGGGGGAAAAACCCAGCTTGAATTACTGAAGCAGGCGTGGGAAAATTTCTTGAGTGTGTACGATGATACCTTTTTAATGAAACTCTCTTCCTTTGGGGACGTCGATCGAGCCAATCTCAAAAAAACGGTTGAAGGTTTAGAACAAATTCAAGCGACTTCTGTATCAAACGATTACACTAAAATAGCCTCCTTTCTTATTTTAGGACTCTCTCCTTCGATTGCTCCGAAGATGGATGATGGACTTGCTGCATTAGCGAGCAAAGTATATGACAATCCTGACTATATAGCTCATGATGCATTCGAGAATGAGATTAAAACAGCGATTGCAATGCGTATTGCATTGGATAAAAAAAGTGTGAATGAGATGATTCGTTCTTTAGATACTTTATTGGGCAAACTCTCCGCACAGCTTATTAATTTGATTGAACGCAGTGATATGTCGAGTGTTGAAATTAAAGAAATAAAAAAAGATTTAGAAAGTTTAGGATCAGAAAAAGCGAGTGATTTTAAAACAGCGCACAAGCGACTGTATACCATTGCAAGTGCGTTAGAAGAAAAAGTTGAAGGGCTAAGCAAAGATTTAAAATTTCATAATGAGCAAGTGATTCAAATGGGGTCTAAAATTACAGCACTTGAAGAGGAATTAGCCCAAGCGACATACGCTTCACGTGAGGACTTTTTGACCAAGCTTTATAATAAGCGGGCGCTTGATGAGTTTATGGGACATAAAGAGGCTGAATTTGAACGTCATGGGCGAACATATTGTATTGTGATGTTTGATTTAGATCATTTCAAACAAGTCAACGACACATACGGGCATGAAGCGGGAGATATGGTACTGCGTGCATTTGCTCGTATTCTCAAAGATGAAGCACGTACCAATGATATTGTAGGACGATATGGCGGAGAAGAATTTCTTGTTATATTGGGGGATACTACTGTTGATGGAGCGAAAATTTTTGCCAATAAAGTACGTGAACATGTTGAAGAAGCCCATTTTATGTATCAAGAGAAACGAATTGATCTCAGTGTTAGTGCAGGTATCGCACAGCGTGATAAATATTCATCACTTGGAAATACTATCGTTGGTGCGGATGAGCAGCTTTATACTGCAAAGAAAAAAGGGCGTAATCGCGTAGAGCCTGCATGACATTAGCCCAATTCCTTGGCTCTAAGCCTCTTTTTTATGATGTTATTGATTATGCACGGTTTCCAGCAGCGTATGAGAGTATCCGATCTTTTTTAGCCATTCCAAAAATTATTCATCTTGTGGGTACGAATGGCAAGGGAAGTACCGGTCGTTTTTTAGCGACAGCCTTGCATCGTGCAGGAAAAAAAACAGGACATTATACTTCTCCTCATATTGTGCGGTTTAATGAGCGGATATGGATGGATGGTTCTGAGATTACAGATGAATCTCTTGAGAATGCACATCAAAAGCTCCTAAGCATGCTCACGTCTAAATGTGCAGATTCTCTTAGTTATTTTGAATATACGACATTGCTTGCCATTGTCGCATACGAAGGATGTGACTACGTCGTTCTTGAAGCCGGATTGGGCGGTGAGTTTGATGCAACCAATGTTTTTGATAAAATCTTAAGTATTTTTACCCCTATTGATTTTGATCACAGTGCATTTTTGGGTAATACCATAGAGTCTATCGCTACTACGAAATTACGCAGCATGGAGAGTGTTGCTTTGATGGGTAAGCAACCGTATATCGAAACCAAAATTATTGCTCGTCAAATCGCGAATGAGAAAAAAACCGAGATTAAATGCATTGATGGGATGGCAAGTCCTGAAATCAAAGAACGCGCATTGCAAATTGCCATAAAAAATGGTCTCAGTGATTATTTACGCGATAATTTGGAACTCGCAATGGCAGCTTTTGAAATTTTGGGTTACACAGCAGAAGCGGAATTGTTTGATCAAAATGCACTTTTTGGGCGGCTGACTAAAATCAACGATAATATTACCCTTGATGTTGGTCATAATGCCCTTGCTGCACGAGCAATAGCCGAAGCATTTGCCGGTCAAAAAGTAACGCTTATCTATAACACTTATGCGGATAAAGATTACCAAGAGATTCTAAGTATTTTAACGCCGATCATTGAGAGTGTCGAAATTATTGAAGTGGATGAAGCTCGTATCGTAGAACAAGAATTATTAGAAAGTGCATTACACAATCTAGGGATAACGTATTGTACATTTCAGAAAATCCGCGAGGATGAAAAATATTTAGTCTTCGGCTCATTCAGTGTTGCCGAAGCATTTTTAAAGAGGATGAAAAGCAATTAATGTCACAACCACGATTTTACGAGTATCTAAAAAATAACCCCAAAAAACGATGCGATATACTCGTGTGCGAAGATGCCAAAGAGGCGAGTGAACTTGCGGATGTGGCAAAGTATTTGGAGATAGAAACTCTCGTTTTTCCCGATTTTAGAGCTTCTTATATGGATGATTTACGCCCCTTTCATGAAGAGTTGTTTGCGCTGTTTGCCGCATTGCGCACTTATTATACTTCTGCGAAAAAACCGCTTATCATCTCACCACTAAAAACATTGCTTTATCCTCTTCCTAACGCTTCTTTGCTTCAAAGTATGACCATCGAATTTGCTTCTCGTATCGAGCTTAAAAGTGTCAAAGAAACGCTTTTACGCTGGGGTTATACATTTGTCGATATGGTTGAGATGGAGGGGGAAATCTCTCATCGCGGGGATATTCTCGATATTTTTATTCCCAATACCGAAAATCCGTATCGTATCAGTTTATTTGATGATGAGATTGAAGAGATTAAAGCGTTTGACGTTGAAACGCAACGGACTCAAAAAGAAGAGCTCGCTTCCATCGAGGTAACCAGTGCCTTTTTCTCACTGAATGAAGAGCAGGGGAAACGGTTTGATAAGGCTATTTCAAATGCGCAAAGCGACAGTTTTGTTAAAGATATGGCATCCCTTGGATTTTGGGTTTTAGGTGAAGAGGGGACTGATTTTACCTTAGGAAAATCACTTTTGCGTCTTCACGAAATGAAATCGCTGTTGGATGAGTCGTATGGATTGGATTTTCCACTTATTCCGCGTACGCATTTAGAAACTGACATTATCCCTGATGCAGTGCGTTATAAATCCCTGATAGCTCCTAATTTTCAAACATTGCAAAGCGTTCATAAAAACAAAAAATTCACCCTTATTGTCGCCAGTGATACACAGCTTAAATCAGCAGGAATTTTTGACACCAAAGATTTAACCATTAAAACTTCCGGAATTGTCCTTAATCTGATCAGTTCGGATGAGGTGATAATCTCACTTAACCGACATGAGAAAAAGCGTCGTCGCCGTAAAACGTCTATTCTTCTTGATGATTTAAAAGTAGGGGACTATGTTGTTCACGAAGAGTACGGAGTCGGGATATTTGAGGGGATTGAGCAAGCTGAAATTCTCGGCGGTATTAAAGACCTCGTCGTTATCAAATACATGGGGGACGATAAGCTCCTCCTTCCTGTCGAAAATCTCGATACCATTGACCGTTATATCGCCTCAGGGTCCTTGCCGGTGCTTGACAGACTGGGTAAAGGAAGTTTCGGAAAACTCAAAGAATCGGTCAAGGCGCGATTGTTTGAAATTGCTTCTGAAATTGTGGGAATCGCGGCGAGTCGTGCGCTCATAAAAGCGCCTAGGTTGAATGTCGATGCGGGAGAGTTGAAGCGCTTTCAAGCAGGTGCAGGATTTGACTATACCGCAGATCAGTCCAGTGCGATTAGCTCTATTATAAACGACATATCCTCAGGACAGATCATGGATCGGTTACTCAGCGGTGACGTTGGATTTGGGAAAACGGAAGTAGCCATGAATGCTATTTTTGCGGCAGCTCGCGGTGGATATCAGTCCCTTCTTGTGGTACCCACGACACTTCTTAGCTCACAGCATTTTAAATCCTTGCAAGAGCGTTTAGGTACATTTGGTCTGCGTATTGCCAAGCTTGATCGCTTTGTCAGTGCCAAAGAAAAAACTGCCACCTTAAAAGCTTTGTCAAGCGGAGAGATTGATTGTGTGGTCGGGACGCATGCACTGTTTGGGGTGAGCTGTGCCAAATTGGGATTGGTTATCATAGATGAAGAACACAAATTCGGAGTAAAACAAAAAGAAAAGCTCAAATCGCTCTATGAAAACGTCCATCTCCTCTCTATGAGTGCGACCCCGATTCCGCGTAGCTTGAACCAAGCAATGAGTTCGATCAAGACGATGTCAGAGCTTTTAACCCCTCCTAGTGAGCGGTTAGGGGTACGTACATTTGTGAAAAATTACGATGAGAAACTTATCAAAGAGGTCATTTTACGTGAGCTTCGCCGTGGCGGGCAACTCTTTTACGTTCATAACTCGATTGATTCTATGATTATTAAATCGGGAGAGCTCAAAGCGATCTTGCCAAATTTACGTATTTTGATTCTTCACTCGCAAATCGGTGCAACAAAAACGGAAGAGGAGTTGGCGAAGTTTGCCAATCGGGAGTATGACGTACTGCTTGCAACCTCGATTATCGAATCAGGCATCCACATGCCTACGGTAAATACGATGATTATTGACGGGGCAGACCGTTTTGGGATGGCAGATTTGCATCAGCTTCGCGGACGTGTCGGACGGGGGCATATCGAGGGGTATGCGTACTTTATCGTCGATGACAAAGACCATTTGACCGAAGAGGCAAAAAAACGGCTTGTAGCCCTTGAATCAAATTCATTTTTGGGAAGCGGTTCGATGCTGGCGTATCATGATCTCGAAATTCGTGGCGGCGGAAATCTCGTCGGTGATGCTCAAAGCGGTCATATCAAAAACATCGGTTATTCCCTTTATTTGAGGATGTTGGAAGATGCGATTAAGATTCTTACCAACCAAACGACTGCCGTACGCGCCAAAGTAGATATTAAACTCACCATCAGTGCCTTTATCAGTGATGATGTGGTTCATGAGGATCGATTGCGGCTTGAGCTCTATCGTCGTCTAAGTCATTGCGAAGCACCCAGCGAGGTCTATGAGATACTCGAAGAAGTCGAAGATCGTTTCGGTAAGCCTGACATTGCGACAAAGCAGTTTTTTGAGATTATGGTCATGAAACTGTTATGCATTGAGAAAAAAATCAAAACGGTGAGCAACTACAATCAAAACATCAGTATAGAGTATCTAAACGGCTCAAAAGAGAGTTTGCAGAGTAAAAGCAAAGACGATGATGATTTGATTGCAACCGTATTGCATTATCTACGAACTGCCAAGCCGAAGCTATTATAAAAGAGTCTAAAATGTGCTTAAAAATTAAACATTAAACCGTTATGTCTTTATAACGTTAATTTTGTATAATTCGTTATTGAATAGCGAAATGAGGGATATAATCATGGATAAAGCGGTAACACTTCAACTTTTGGGTGATGCAAAAAAAGCTCACGTTAAATGGGTTCAGCGCGCGAAATTATTAATCGAAGGTCTCCCTATTGATGAAGGTGCAATTCCTTTGAGTTGTACGGACTGTAATTTTGGCCAATGGTTTTATGGAGAGGGGCAAAAGCTCAATATGTTTGGAAATATGTCGTGTTTAGGTGAGATTGAAAAAGCTCATTTTACTCTGCATGACCAATATATGAAGATTTTCAAAATTTATTTTTCGGATAACGATCGATCTTTTTTCTCTAAACTCTTTAGTTCGAAAAAGAAAATTAGTGAGCAAGAAAGAGAAATGGCGAGAGAGTATTTTACGAAACTTCAATCTGCTTCGGATGAGGTTTTAGATCATATCGGAAAATTGGAACGACGTCTTTATGCAATTCCGCAAAGTACTTTTGATGCAAATGAAATAGGAAGTTAACCAGACTATATGAGTTTTTGTTCCTTTTATGATGCACAACTGTGCCGCTCTTGCTCTTGGATTGACTTTTTTTATGCGGAACAGTTAAAACAAAAGGGTGAGCTCTTACACAATTTACTCTCTAAATTTGATCCCAAAGAGTGGATCAAACCTTCCCCCAGTCCATTAAAAGGATTTCGAAATAAAGCCAAAATGGTAGCCATCCCCAGTCGTGATGGTGTGGTGCTTGGGCTTTCAGAAGACGTAAGCTTGATTCAATGCCCCTTATATGATGGCTCGATGCAGCATGTGTTGGAAAATACACAAACATGGCTGCGAAGTTTGGGGATAAAAGCCTATGATGTGCGATTGAAAAAAGGGGAGCTTAAATACGTTTTATTGACGCGAAGCAAACACAATAATTCCATGATGCTCCGTTTTGTTTTACGTTCCCATGGGGCAATTGCACGGCTTAAAAACGGTTTAAGCGAGTTGATCGCACTGTGCCCTGAACTAAGCGTTATTACCGTAAATATACAACCGATTCATATGGCAATTTTAGAGGGTGAAGAAGAAATTTTTCTCACTGAACAAATCCGTCTCGAAGAGCGGCTAAACGGTATCCCTCTTTTTATACGACCTAAAAGTTTTTTTCAAACCAATACCGATGTCGCGGCTAAGTTGTATAAAACAGCTGCTGAGTGGGTAGGTGAAAGCAAACCGAAAGTGATTTGGGATCTTTACTGCGGTGTCGGAGGATTCGCTCTTCATTGTGCGGCAGCTGATCGAGAAATTGTCGGAATCGAAATCGAGAGTGAAGCCATTGCCTGTGCTCGTGATTCGGCTGGATTAATCGGATTTGAAAACCTTCGCTTTGAGGCAATGGATACGGCAAGTTTTACCGCTGTGTCAGGAAAAAATGTTGATGTCGTCATTGTAAATCCTCCGCGCAGAGGCTTGGGGGAACAATTATGCAAATGGCTTGAGAGAAGTGCTCCGAAACGGATTATTTATTCAAGCTGTAATGCAACGAGCTTGGCAAAAGATTTGGATTATTTATCTTTGTACAGCGTTAAAAAAGTGCAATTGTTTGATATGTTTCCCCATACGGAGCATTATGAGACGTTAGTGGAGTTAGTAAGAGTTTAATAGATGTCTCCATGACAATCACGTTGTGACAAATACAACCGCACATCAAACTCAAGCTGATGATATGCAGGCTCGATATGGGTGCAGAGTTTGTAAAAGGCTTTGTTGTGCTCTTTCTCTTTGAGATGGGCAAGCTCATGGATGACGATCATCCGTAAAAACGGTTCAGGTACTTTTTTAAAAAGATGGGAAATGCGAATCTCATTTTTAGCTTTTAGCTTTCCTCCTTGAACACGGGAGACGAAGGTATGCGTTCCCAGTGCCGATTGCAAATCCCGAATTTTAGTATCATAGAGGACTTTTGAGATGGGTGAGCTGTTGCGTAAATGGCTGTTTTTTAAATCAATAACATAATCATAGAGACTCTTATCGGTGGTATAAGCGTGTGTATCGGGATAGCGATTGAGAAGATATTCACCGAGTTTATTTTGGTGCAGTAAAGATTCTATTTGAGTTTTAATAGCTTGATTGTAACCGTTGATGTACTTTAACATACGTAATGATACACTTTCATTATTAATATATGAGGCAATAGTAGTGAAAATAGCATTTATAGGGGATGTCGTCGGTCGTCCGGGACGGGTGATGATTAAAGAGCACGTTAAAAAACTTCGACGTGAGTATGGAATCGATTTTGTCATTGCCAATTATGAAAATGCCTCGCACGGTTTTGGTTTAACGTTAAAAAATGCACAGGAGCTCTTTGATTGCGGTATCGATGTGATGACCGGTGGAAATCATACATGGGATAAAAAAGACATACTTCCGCTTTTAGAATCTCTTCCTTTGCTTCGCCCGCACAATTATCCTGCGGGAGTGCCGGGAATCGGATGCCGTATTTTTGAAGTAGCAGGTGAAAAGCTCGCCGTACTCAATATCATGGGACATTATGGGATGCCGTATGTCGATAATGCATTTCGATGCGCTCGCGATACCGTGGTGCAACTCAAAGAAGAAGGCATTAAGCATATCTTTATCGACTTTCATGCCGAAGCCAGCAGTGAAAAACGTGCCATGATGATGTTGCTTGCGGGTGAAGTAAGCGGCATTATCGGAACGCATACCCATGTAGGAAGTGATGATTTCCAAATTTCAAAAGGTACGGCATATCTTACGGATATGGGTTTGAGCGGATGTCGAGATAATGTTATCGGAATGGATGCAAAAGTACCGTTGGAACGATTTATTACAGGTATGTCCGGACGTTTTGAAGTACCGGAAAAATGCCGTAAAATTTTACAAATCGCTATCATGACACTCGAAGAGGGAAAATGCACCGAAGCGTTTAAACTCAAAATATTTGATGATGGCAGAAGCCTCAGAACCGATGCCTGGATTGAATCTTAATGGAACTTTCCGATTCATGGCAACTTTTTTGTGCTCTTGAACGTCTTGACTTACTTAAAAATTCACAGCCTCTTTGGTGGCCGGAACATGGTACCTTTGAAGTGGTTGTGGGTGCTATCCTCACTCAAAACACCCAATGGGCAAGAGTTACCATTTCCCTCGCTAATCTTGCCAACAATGAGCTTTTAACGCTTGAAGCCCTCTCTAAATGTGATCCCGAAACCCTCATGGAGCTAATTCGCCCAAGCGGACTTGTTAAAGCTAAATCTCAAAATATCATTCGCCTTTGTGGAGTGATACTCGAAGATTTTGGATCATTTGAGGAGTTTGCTCGCAGTGTGGATAGAGAATGGCTGTTGAGTCAGAAAGGGATTGGTCCTGAAACGGCAGATTCGATTCTCTGCTATGCCTGTATGCGTGATGTTATGGTAGTAGACAGTTATACCGCACGCTTGTTAAATGCTTTTGGATACGAATTCGAGAGTTACAGTGATTTACAAGAATGGTGTGAACGTGGAATACGCGAACATTGTGATAACGAAACCCTTCAGTGTACTTTTGCCCATTTTCACGGGATGATAGTGGAGTATGTGAAGGGGAATAGTAAGGGGAAAGAGGTGAATGTTGAGCGAATCAGCTCGACCATTTAACCTGCGGTTCGACGTGTCGGATGGCATAGTCAGCGAGATACAAATTTATCAGTGTTTAATACGTTAATCCCATTTTACAAACGAGCTTATTCCTAAGTGGGAATGTAGTTATAAAAAATCTATACATTTCCACTCATGAGAGTAGTAGTGAGAAAAAGAAAACAATAATTATAAAACAGTTTCTGGAAATTTTTTTAAAAAATTATTCCACTCATTTTGAAATTCAAGCCCATAATTCATCTTTTTGATGATAACATCACATGCTAAAACTATTTCATTACAATTTTTAAAATCTTCTTTTATTTGGCGTAAAATATTGAACTTATTTGTATCAAAGTATTTAATCATTCTGTACTCCTTTCAATGCTAATAATCTAATTATACAGAAATTTCAAATTAATGAAGAAATTAAAACACCTCTTTAACCCGTCCCACTTCCCCACTCATCAGTCTCACTTTTACCCCATGCGAATGATTCGGTGATTTGGTGAGGATATCACGAATAACTCCCTCTGTTAATCTCCCTGTGGATTGATCCTTTTCTTATGGATTCAATCATAGCGGATAGAATCGTATTTGCATACCTAAAGCCAAGTATAAACCAAAGGGGACTTATGACGATTGACGTCAATTTATGCAATGCTGATGAAGATTTTTTCGATAATTTGGATGATATTATAGAAGATACGATGGTGCAGATGTTTATCCTCCATCCCAAAACGATTTCCGAGATAGAGCAAACCCAAAAAATCGCGGATGAATATGAGAGT
>JAGXHZ010000121.1 GCA_024635855.1 Sulfuricurvum sp. | reverse complement strand
GGCATACGCACCCAATCCATAACGGCTTACCCGTCCGTAAGTAGGTTTCATTCCAACGATTCCGCAAAATGCCGCAGGCTGACGAATTGACCCGCCCGTATCGCTTCCCAGTGCCGCAACCGCAAGACCCGCCGCGACAACCGCAGCCGATCCGCCTGAACTTCCTCCTGGGACACAGTTATGATTGAGAGGATTAAGGGTTTTGCCATAACAACTGCTCTCCGTTGTCGAACCCATTGCAAACTCATCCATATTGGTACGACCAAATGGGCTCATCCCATTTGCCAACAGCTTCTCGATAATGGTTGCATTGTACGGAGCCACATACCCTTTTAGGATATTTGAACCCGATGTCACCGACCACCCTTTAACTTGAATATTGTCTTTAATCGCGATAGGAATACCTTCCCCAACATTTTCAACATCAATATAACCGTTCAACTCAGGATACGCCAAAATTTTAATTTTTAATTCTTCTTTTAAGGCAACGAGCTCATTAGCAGAGAGTTTTAACGCCTCTTTGAGTGTTATCATACAGATTCCTTTTTACGTTTTGCATTTTTTACCATCAAAATCCCCAAAGCGATAATTGCGAAAATAACGCCAACCGTCTCAGCGATAAAAAGCAAAGATACCGGTTCTCTCATCATGCAACAACACTCGCACAACGTTCACACAATGTCTCTTCATTAACACTATGATATTTCCAGCAACGCGGGCATTTAGCTTTAGAAGCACGAGCAATATTAAATTTTTCACCCTCAATTTCAAACGTTCCTAAAATATCTTTCAACTCGCACGCACACCATTTAGAAATAACCAAGTACTCTTCAATGTCCTCTTTTTTCATCGATTTCAATAATGAAGATTTTGTTGAAACAACCAATTCAAGAGTATTTTTGATAATTTTTTCTTTTTTCAATCCATCTACGACTTCATTCAGTCCTACCCGAACCGCTTTTGTATTCACTTCATCCCAGTTACTTGTTACTGGTTTGATCGAAGCGTAAACAACATCAAAAATATCAGCTGCATCCCCTTTGAGAAGTGCCGGCGCATTTTCAAAAATTTCATCCGCAGTGTACGTAAGGATTGGAGCAATAAGTCCAAGCATCGATCCTGCAATAATCGCCATGGCACTTTGCGTTGATCTTCGGCTAGCTGAGTCCGAAGCATCACAATACATACGGTCTTTGGTAATGTCGATATACACACCGCTGAGCTCATTGACGATAAAATAATTCAGCCCGCTCATCCCCTGGACAAAGTTGTACTCTCCAAACAATTTATGGGTCTCATCGAACACCTCTTTTGCTTTAGCAACAATCCATTTATCGATTTCACCCATTTGCTCATAAGGAACAATGGCTTCAAGCCCATCGAGGTTTGCGAGCATGATACGAAAGGTATTACGAAGTTTTCGGTATTGCTCAGCCGTTTGCTTGAGAATATTACCTGAGATTTTGAGATCCCCTTGATAATCGCTCATCGCAACCCATAAACGTAAAATTTCTGAGCCGTACTCTTTGAGCACCGTATCGGGAGCGACAACATTGCCTTTGGATTTCGACATTTTTTCGCCTTTTTCATCGACGGTAAACCCGTGAGTCAAAATGGCTTTATACGGAGCGATATGTTCAACTGCCGCACTCAAAAAGAGTGAAGATTGGAACCATCCTCGATGCTGATCAGAACCTTCGATGTACAAATCAGCAGGATAAGTTCCCGCATCGTAGTTGCGTGATTTGAGTACCGCATTCCACGTTGAACCGCTGTCAAACCATACATCCAAAATGTCGGTCACTTTTTCCAAATCATCCGCTTTATGAGGACATCCCGGATAGAGCAATTCGGCAATGCTCATGGAGTACCATGCATCCGTTCCGTGCATCTCGAAAATCATTGCGATAAAGTTAAGTGTTTTCTCATCCAAAATCACTTCACCCGTCTCTTTAACACGGAAAAATGCGATAGGAACACCCCAATCACGTTGACGTGAGATACACCAATCAGGACGATTTTCGACCATTGAACCCAAACGATTACGTCCGGTTTCAGGATAAAACTTCGTTTTTGCCACTTCTTCTTGCGCGATAGAGCGGAGAGTCTTGGTTTCCCCTTCAGGAATTCCATCGACTGCAATAAACCACTGACGTGTTGCACGAAAAATCAACGGTGTATGCGAACGCCAGCAATGCGGATAAGAGTGGCGAAATTTAGAGACTTTAAGCAAGCTCTCCCCCAATAAGGCAAGGATTGGCTCATTCGCTTTGAAAATATGCATCCCCACAAACTCTTCTGGATTGGGGAGAAGTTTTTCATGAACCAATGTATTGTCATAACATCCCGTTTCATCGACCGGCATCACAACTTCTAAGTTATAACGCAGACCGATACGATAGTCATCTTCACCATGTCCCGGTGCAGTATGAACACATCCCGATCCATTCTCCATCAAAACGTGCTCACCCAGAACCAAATGAGAACCGCGACCGTTGAGAGGATTGATCGCATAAAGATTTTCAAATTTTTGCGCATCGATTTTTTGAACAACCGAACCTGTCAGAACACCCTCTTCGATCATTGCTTCATAGCGTTTTTGGGCAACAATATACCCATCACTTGTTCGTACATACACCTCTTCAGGATTAAGAGAAATACCGGTATTGGCAGGAAGTGTCCACGGGGTTGTCGTCCAGATAACAATCGCCGCTTTCCCCTCAATCCCTGCACGCACTTTGGCTTCATCGGAAAGTTCAAATGCTACATAGATGGAGTAATCTTCTTTATCTTCGTATTCAACTTCCGCTTCAGCAAGGGCAGTACGCTCCGCCCAGCTCCAGTAAACCGGTTTAGAACGCTCAATCAAAAGCCCTTTTTTCGCAACCGAACAAAGAGTACGATAGATATTGGCTTCAAATTTATAGTCCATCGTCAAATAGGGATTATCCCAATCGGCAACGATACCCAATTTTTTAAACTCAGAACGTTGAATATCCACAAATTCAGCAGCATGTTCACGGCAAAGTTTACGTACTTCAGCCGTACTAAGAAGCTCTTTTTTTTGTTTTCCACCCAGCTTTTTCTCAACTTGTTGTTCAATTGGCAATCCATGACAGTCCCAACCAGGGGTAAAACGAACTGATTTTCCATTGAAATAGTTATACTTGACAATAATGTCTTTGAGAATTTTATTCAAAGCATGACCGATATGAGTATGACCGTTTGCATACGGAGGACCATCATGAAGCGTAAAGCTTTGAGCCCCTTTACGATTGCTTTTCATACGGCCGTAGACATCCGAAGATATCCACGACGCATAGCGGAGAGGTTCATTGTTAATCAAATTTCCACGCATCGGAAACTGTGTTTGTGGTAACAGGAGGGTATCTTTATAATCCATTGGATCCCTTAAAAATTGTAGTTAAAAAGTTGTGCATTATAGCTTTTAGGGGTTTAAATTTTGCTGTCAAAAGCCCTATATGATATACTGTCTTAAATTATTGAGGGTGAAAAAATGAAACGAGATGTCCTTTTTGTCGGAAATAGGTTGATTTTGAATGAATCGTACGAGCGTTATCTTTTACGCAGTATCAAAGAAAAACTCTCCACTATTGACTCCATCAGTTATTTTGAAGAGTCCGACAAAGGACTGTTTCTTCATCTCGATCAACTCTTAAAGACCGAATCCAAAATCGTTATTATCACCACAAAAAGCACATTTACCATCGTTGGAAAACTTCTTAGTACCGTGACTGCGGATAATCAAGTCTTAAAAGACTCCATGCTTATCCCCTCACGTGCGAGTATTTTAGAGAATGGCAGCTACCTCCTCTCGTATAATACGTCTGAAATTAATGTTATTTTGGCTCATGAGGGGAAAAAGCTTCCTCCTGTTTTAATCGAAGATGAACATCGAAGCGGTTGGATTCACGTTTTTAATGAAGAACTCTCCAGTGTTTCTGCCTTACTCGATCCGCTTGCTCAAAATTTTGATGTCAAACTCGAATCGTGTGAACTTATAGAAGGATGGGTACGCGTAAAGATTACAGCAAGAAAACATGGAAATATGGCTCAGTTTATTGCTTCTTCTAAAGGACTATTGCATCATAAAGTCATCGCGGCTTCGAATATTGCAGCTTACATCATCGAAAAACTCTCCAAAAATCAAAAAAAGATCTCCTTTGCCGAAAGTTGCAGCGGAGGCTCGCTTGCGTATTATTTTACTTCCCAAAATGGTGCTTCAAGTGTTTATGAAGGTTCACTCATCACTTATGACAATATTCTAAAAGCGAACTGGCTCGCAGTGGATGATGAATCTCTCGAAACGCATGGGGCAGTCAGCGCAGATGTGGTAAACCAAATGTCTGAGGGTGCTCTTAATGTCAGTTATGCAGATTTTGCTCTCGCTATTAGCGGTGTAGCAGGACCTACTGGAGGTAGTGAACTCAAACCTGTCGGAACCGTTTACATTAGCGCACGATCTAAAACATTGGTACATACTGAACGATTTTTGTTCGAGGGTGATCGCAATTACATCCAAGAACAAAGTGTTTTAATGGCGATAAAAATGCTTTTAACCCTCGAGCGAGAGCTGTTCTTTAGCTAATTTAAAATTTACCTTGACAAGTAAGAGTAATTTGCCTATAATTTCGCCCTCCCAATCAGCGTTTTTAATGATGGTTGAAGAGGTCCCGTTAGCTCAGCTGGTAGAGCATTTCACTTTTAATGAAGGGGTCGATGGTTCGAATCCATCACGGGACACCATGTTTAGAGTTTTAAGTGACCCTTTCGTCTAGTGGCCAAGGACATTATCACTTCATGGTAAGAACAGAGGTTCAAATCCTTTAGGGGTCGCCATTTGTTCAATATAGAGACATTGGGAGTTTAGCTCAGTTGGTAGAGCGCTACCCTTACAAGGTAGATGTCACAAGTTCGAGTCTTGTAATTCCCACCATAGTTGTGCAGTCGTAGTTCAGTTGGTTAGAACGCCTGCCTGTCACGCAGGAGGTCGCGGGTTCGAGTCCCGTCGACTGCGCCACCTATCTTTAACATTTCCCTTTCCTTCATTCTTATTTCTTTGTGCTATTATTTATACATGAAACTAAAACCTATATTATTTACTGTCTATATTGTTATATGGCTTCTGCTTAGCATCAATCCATGGTATCGCGATGATTGGCTGTTAGAAAATCTGATGGTCTTCGCGGCTTTGCCGCTTCTGATATGGAGCGATCAGCGCTTTGGCTTTTCAAATGCAAGTGTATGGATGCTGTTTATCTTTTTTGTTTTGCATGCTATCGGTGCTCACTATACCTACAGTGAAATGCCGTGGTTTTCTTCGATCACTCAATTTTTTGGATTTGAGCGTAATCATTATGACAGGGTAACCCATTTTATGTTTGGATTTTTGTTATTTCTTCCATTCTATGAGTTATTTATAACATTCCATAAATCAACCAAGATGGTTCTCACCTTCACCTTTATCTTTCTCCTCGCGGCTTCAGGCGTATACGAAGTCATCGAATGGATAGCAACCGAAGTAACTCATGCCGAACTTGGTACGGCCTTTTTGGGCACACAAGGTGATCCTTGGGATTCTCAAAAAGACATGATTGTTTGCTATTTAGGATCTCTTTTGGCTTTTATCTATTGGTCCCGACAACTTTTAAGATTAAAACGTAAACCATAAGATATATGGTATTCAATGCGTCTTAATCAAGTGGGTAAAATTTATTTTGCCAACTCAACATTATAAAGACGACCGTCACGTTTCACAATCTTGATACGTTGACCAATCCCAAACTGCGTCCCTTTGGAAACTACCACTATTTCCTCTCTCGTATCGAGAGTCACCGATAGCTCTTGTGCATTGGATTTACTGATTTCATTTCCGGCATACATACCGATCAACCCACCGCCAAGCATCGTAAGAACCGAACCTCTACCGCCACCCATGGTTGAACCGAGAACTCCACCAACAATAGTTCCCAACATACCCCCGCCACCTTCGCCTTTAACCACAACGGCTCTTGCATCCGTAATCACACCCGACTGAGATGTTAAAACGTATTTTGAAGCCGCTGAATCCACTTCAGGAATACCTCCTGTTTGAGCACAACTTGCCAACATTAGAACCATACTGCTTGATAAAATAACGGACATCAATTTCATGATAATTTCCTTTTTTTTTATTCTAGCACTTTTTGGATAAACAGATTACACTTTTCGTGCGATACTCCCTGATGGATGCGTATACCATCCCGGATCGGTGTAATCATCTTTTGTCTGATTGGCGCGTACTTTGACAACCGTAAACATCCCTCCCATTTCGATAGGTCCAAAAGGTCCTTGTCCGGTCATCATCGGTAACGTATTCTCAGGTATTTTCATCCCCATATCCACCATATCACTCATCTCTGCCATCCCATTTTTCCCCATGGGCATGTACATATAATCTGGCATTAAATCGCTGATTTTTTCACTCAAATCATCTTGTTTGACCCCTATCATATTGGGGACACCATGACCCATAGGTCCCATCGTGTGATGTGATTTATGACAATGAAATGACCAATCTCCCTCATGGCGTGCGACAAACTCAAACGCTCTCATCTGCCCAACTCCAACATCAATCGTTGCTTCTGGCCATCGCGCACTTTTAGGAACCCATCCTCCATCGGTACACGTCACCTCAAACGGATGCCCGTGCATGTGGATGGGATGGTTCGTCATGGTGAGATTTCCCACACGAACACGAACACGATCCCCCACGCGAACATTCATCGAATCAATCCCCGGAAACGTACGGCTATTAAACGTCCAAAGATTAAACTCGGTCATGGTTGAAGGATTGGGAGTGTACGTCCCGGGGGCTACATCGTAACTGGCAAGGAGAAAACAAAAATCACGATCTACTGCGTGCTCTTTTGGATTTTTGGGATGGATAATAAACATTCCCATAGAACCCATCGCCATTTGCACCATCTCATCGGCGTGAGGATGATACATAAATGTACCGCTTTGAACCAGTGTAAACTCATAAACGAATGTCTCCCCTGGAGCAATCTGCGGTTGAGTCAATCCCCCTACCCCATCCATACCGTTAGGTAAAATCAGCCCATGCCAATGAATCGTCGTATGCTCAGGGAGTTTATTGGTCACGATAAGTCGCACTCGATCCCCTTCCACCGCTTCGATCGTCGGTCCGGGGGACGTACCGTTATATCCCCAGCAGTTCACCACCATTCCGGGAGCAAATTCACGAACGACCGGTTCGGCAATGATATGAAACTCTTTGACCCCCTCTTTCATTTCAAAGGGTAATGTCCAGCCATTAAGTGTTACGACAGGATTGTAATTTTTACCCTTGCGTGGAGTAATAATGGTTGATGGAGACAACACCCGTTTAGGGTCTTTTACAAGAGTAAGCTGGCGTTTTGTAGGAAGTGTTTCGCAATAATTTTTTTCCTCTGCATTGCCATTTTTGACAAGAATGGATGAGGCTAAAAGTGCCGCACCCAGTCCTAAAAAATCGCGTCTATTTGTTTGTTGCATTTACATCACCTCCTAATACATACTCTAAATCCGCTTGCGCTTTTTGATACTCACCAATCGCACTCAGTGATTCCATCCGAGCTTCACCATAACGGCGCTGATCTTCGAGGAGTTCATAAATACCGTCCAACATACCATTATAAAAAAGCTGTGTCTCCTCTAGGATTTGCTTATTCGTTGGGACAATTATCTCATTTGTTTCATGCGCCCTATCATAAGCATAACGTGACACAGCATACGATTCACGCACCTCAGAGCGAATATTTACCGCCACTTCATACAGATGGTGAACGCTTTGGTTGTACAGTGCTTCCGCCTTGCTCGTCAGCCCCTGCCCAAAATCAAAAATCGGAATAGGAATTTTTATCCCAAAGGTATTAAAACGCTCTGAATCAGTCGTTTTTTCACTTGATCCTGAAAGTTCCACTTCACTCAATAATCGTGTATTTTTTGTGTACCCCGCTTGGGAAGCTGCATAATCTACTGCTTTTATCGAAGCACTTATGTCCAATCTATTGGCGATAGCTCTGCCTTCCAACCCTTTTTCACTCAACAGAGGTGATGAAAGTTTTAAAAACTCTTTATCCAAAACATACTCCGTTTGCGTCCCATAAAGTCCTAAAAGTCTATTAAGTGCTTCACGCCCATGTGCATTTTCTTGGTTCAATCGCATCGATTCGAGGCGTGCATGAGCATACGTATCTTGAATTTTCAAAAGACTGCGTTTTGAGAGATTACCCGCCGTATATTGGCGAATGGCTAACTGTACCGATGCTTCATGCGATTTAAGTTGACTCTCATACAACGAAACGTGTTCTTGGGCTACACGCGCATCAATATACGCTTTTTTAACATCCCGAACCGTTTTTAGAACCTCATCCCCCACCCGAAATTTTGTCTCATCGAGCGCCAATCCCCCCAACTCTCGTCGAAGCGGTATCCAAAGTAAATCCAAAAATGCCACATCCAAACTCAACGTAGACGTCGTAACCCCGCCACCACGTCCGATGGAATATCCCAACAGCGGATTACTCATAAGGCCCGCTTGCACCAATTCACTCTGAGAAATACCGATTTGCTCATACGTTTGCTGTAATGAGCGATTATTGATTAATGCAATACGGACAGCATTTTCTTGGCTTAGAGGTTGGGAGAGAAGGGTATTCACGCTGTCATTGACGCTTTGTGCTTCTTGTGATGTTTTAATCCATTGAAGATTACCTGCTCCACGTAGAGATGTTGTTTGGTTTAAATCACTAAAGATATCTTGTTGAGAAATGGTTGAACAGCCGCTAAAGAGTACTAATGCTATCACACAAAGAGAAAGCTCTTTTTTCATTTTGCTCCACCTAACTTGGTGATGTTTTGATCCTCTTTTTGAATGCGGATTTCTTCAGTGAGATTAACAGGTTTTATTATGGGAGCATAAACGGTTTTTCCCTGAACGGTATTGGGGGAAACAGGAGCTTGGTCCTGCGCATGAAGTGCACTCAAACCTATCAGAAATAGAATGATACTGCGGTTCATTGTTTCTTCATTTTAACGATAATACTTTTACCCTCTTTTTGGATAAATTCAAAATCAACTTTATCCCCTACTTCAAGCGGATGGGTCAACTCATGATCAACCACTTCAAAAGGCATATTCATAGAAGGCCATCCAAGTGAAGGAATCGGATTGTGAAAAATCCGCAAGCTTTCGTGATTGTCCGCGATGGATTTCACTGTTCCGCTGGCATGAATGGTTTGCTCAGCTATCACTGTACTTTTTTGATGATCATGATGCTCATCCCCCATCGAAAAAAGAGGAAGAGACAAAAGGGCTGTTAAAATAACCGAAGAGTGAAGTAAACGCATAAAAACTCCTTATAATAGTACTAAGAAGTTTATCTCAAAATAATTCCAATATCATTAATCGTATATTAACCATATTAATAACTTCAAGTTTTATACAAATTATGATTTGAACTTAGCACCTCAGTTATGGTATTATCATCCGATACAAACACCACAAAAAAGTAGGTAAATCCATGGAAATAGTCCTAATCATAATAGGAGTACTCGCTGTTATCGCCATTTTGATGTACAACTCACTTATTGGCAAAAAAAATCAGGTTGAAAATATCTTTGCCGGTGTCGATGCGGTGTTAAAAAAACGATTCGACCTCATCCCCAACCTTGTTGCTTCTGTTTCACAATACATGGAACACGAAAAATCAACGTTAGAAAAAGTGACCGAACTTCGTGCGCAGGCAATGAAACCGGGAATTAGCGATGAGCAAAAAATATCTCTTGATGCCAAACTCACCTCTGCATTAGGTGCAATCAACCTTGCGATGGAAGCCTATCCTGACCTAAAAGCCAACGAAAACGTGATGCATCTTCAACGCTCTCTCAACGAAATCGAAGAGCAAATCTCTGCTGCGCGCCGTGCCTATAACCAAGCCGTTACGGATTTGAATAACGCCATCGAAATGTTCCCTACCAATATCGTAGCAGGATTGATGAATCTTCAACGCAAAGCTGTTTTTGAAATCACCGTAACTGAGCGTCAAAATGTTGATGTTGGTGCCTTGTTTAATAAATGAAATCACTCTCAGAACTTACCGATTTTTATTACAAAGAGCTCTATCCAAGCCTAGAAGAATTAGAAAAAACACGCACTGAAATTCTTTCACAACTCAAATGGTATGGAGGGATGGGAGCCGTTGTTTTCATACTTACTGCTATTTGGATGGGTAAAAACTTCGGACTTTTCCACCCCATTTCATTCGCCATTGTCATTGGGTTTATCGCAATTGCCGGTATTATCTATCGTTTTATGACGAGCGGTTACGCCAAAGACTTTAAAGCCAAAATAATCACCCCACTCATTGGTGCTATTGATCCCCATCTTCTCTACAATCCCGATTTTATGATTTCACAGCACCTCTTTGAACGCTCACAGCTCTTTAATCATAAAGTTGACCGATACAGCGGCAATGATTACGTCAAAGGTTCGATTGATGGCGTACCGCTAGAGTTTTCCGATGTTCATGCCGAGTATCAAACAAAAGACTCCAAAGGGCGAACCCAATGGCACACCCTCTTTCGTGGGCTCTTCCTCGTTGCTGAGTTTAACAAATATTTTAAAAGTAAAACGATTATTCTCCCCGATCAAGCGGAAAAAAACTTCGGTTCTCTCATCGGCGGATGGCTACAATCCATCAATTTTTCGCGTAATGATCTCATTCGACTTGATGATCCAGAATTTGAAAAAGTCTTTGTCGTGTATGGCAATGATCCCATCGAAGCACGCTATATTCTCACTCACTCGATGATGAAACGGATTTTAGATTTTCAGAAAAAAATCACTCATCCTCTTTTTGTATCTTTCGTCCATAATCATATTCATGTCGCTATTGGAGCAAGAAAAGATTTGTTTGAACCGACTGTATTTAAATCGCTTTTAGATTTCAAACAAGCAATGGAGTATATCAATACATTGCGTTACACCATCGGATTGGTGGAAGAATTAAAACTCAACGAGAGACTGTGGAGTAAAGAGTAATTATGAGGTGTTAAATATTCTCTTTTAGGTAATCTTCTTTAGTCATTACTAAAAAATGCTCTTTTTTATCATGCTTAACTGCCTTTGATTTTTTTACAAGTGCTTCTTCTACTTTTGATTTATCCGATTTGTTTTGCCATTTACACTCTATAAAGCAGATATTTTCATCATCCATAGCCACAATATCAATCTCTTCTTGGTTATTCCACCAACGCCCTACGCGCTTAGGTACAAAAGATAGATATTTTAAAGGATCCTGCAAAATTTCCTCTTGGCAATAATCCTCAAAGGCAAACGAAACAAACCTATCATTAAAATTCATTTTGATCTCATCGATCACCGTTTGTGTAAGTCCTAGCTCCAAGTAGCTCATATTTTTATAGACATAATAAAACCAAAAATTCAAAAACTTGTCTTTGATCCGATAGCGTCCGAGCTTGCTTTTGAGTGGATTGGTTTCGGTGATTGGCACCTCTTTTTGAACAATGTCCAATTCCATCAGCTTTCCGAGATATCGAGGTAGATGAGAGGAGTGAAGTCCAAGATTGGAGGAAATATCCCCTACTTTTGTATTTCCCTTTGAGATGCTTTCCAAGATTGCGAAATAGCTTCCCACGTCATTGATCTCTTGTTTGAGTAAAAACATCCCTTCGCTGTAAAGATACGAATTTTTATTGAGGATATTGTCTTCAATATTTTGCAATAAGGTCTTATTTGGATCGACCATCTGTAAGTATTTAGGAATCGTACCGAAAGAGGCATACAGCTCCATGAGTTCAAGTTTTCCAAGACGCGGTAGAAATTCGCTCAAATATCGAAAGCGAACCGATTTTAGGTGAATATTCGTCGTTCTGCGCCCGTATAAAGGTGCGTTATAGGCTAAAACTTCTGAGTGCATCATCGAGAGTACTGAACCACACAAGATAAGATGAATATTTGATTTACTTAGATACAAATCCCACACACGCTGAAGCTTGGAGGAAAAGGAATTATCGAGATGACAGAGATTTTGGTACTCATCGATAGCGACAACAAGTTTAGATGGGAGTTTTAAATTGGCTAAAAACTCAAATGCTTCTTCAAAGGTTTCAAATTTAATATTTTTTGCATACGATAAATCAGAAAGGTTGGTGAGTTCTTTGGTGAAGTTTACCAGCTGGAGCGCCAAGTTCCCCTCAGTAGCATAGAGATAAATATGTGGCTTGTTCTCTATGTATTTCGAGATAAGTGCCGTCTTTCCAACACGGCGTCTACCGTAGATAACGCTAAAGGCACTATTTGGACTTGCATATTCGGATTCGAGGACACTTAGCTCTTCAGTTCGGTTAATAAACATTATGTTGTCTTTCATTATGATGTATGTCATAATAATACAAGAGTAATTAAATCGGTCTTAATTTGATATATGGGAGTAGAAGAATTAAAACTCAACGAGAGACTGTGGAGTAAAGAGTAATTATACTCGCCGAACGCTCCGCCCCACCTCACCATAAAACTTCTCTAAATTTTCCTCAGTCCCCTCAATCTCAAATAGCGCCCCTTTGTCTCCAAACTCTTTAGAAATGATTCGAATATTTGCGTGAGTACTC
>JAGXHZ010000120.1 GCA_024635855.1 Sulfuricurvum sp. | reverse complement strand
GTTTGCAGTACTACCTGCTGCGATCGATGAAGGAAAGATTCCTTGTAGACTAAAATCTCCCGTGAACGTAGGTGTATTCATAGTAAGTGCTGCTGTCCCTGTGTTTTGAACAGTATATGTTTTATCTAAATACGAGCCCGTCGCAACATTTCCAAAATCGGTATTGTCAGATGTAGATGGAATCAAATCTCCATCAACAATATTCGTACTGTTTCCTAAAACATTGATTTCGGGGAGAGGTGTTACTCCCGTCCCTGTGATCGAAAAGCTATAAGGGTTTTCATTGCCGTCATTATTAACAAAGGAGATCGTACCGTTTCGAGCCCCTGCGGCAGTGGGAGTAAAACGAACAGTAAAGTTTGCAGTACTACCTGCTGCGATCGATGAAGGAAAGATTCCTTGTAGACTAAAATCTCCCGTGAACGTAGGTGTATTCGTAGTAAGTGCTGCTGTCCCTGTGTTTTGAATCGTATATATTTTATCTAAATACGAGCCCGTCGCAACATTTCCAAAATCGGTATTGTCAGATGTAGATGGAATCAAATCTCCATTAACAATATTCGTACTGTTTCCTTGAACGTTGATTTCAGGGGTTGAAGTGTAGGTAATAGAAATATTATCGATGTATAAATCTTCATTATCATTATTAGTATTCGGTGTCACTACTAATGCTAATTGTCCACTTCCATTGAGTGTTGCGTCAAATGATATAGACCCATCTGTATTGGAATTGTAAACAGATGTGCCATTTGCAGTAATATTTATTAAATCTGAGGATTCCCATGTAGCTGTTTTCGTTGCAACTAGAGTTACAGTAACCACTTGATTCGGATAAGCTGCAAAAGTAAATGTTTTTGTTCCGGTCTGATCACGATTAATAAATAATTGCTGACCACCAGAATTCCAAGATTCTCCAGTTCCATTCCATCCGTCTTTACCGGTATCGAAAGTGTCTGTATCCAGCACAGCCCCCCACCCCGACACAGCAATCATCATCATTACTCCAAAAATGGAAAGTAATCGAAGTATAAGCTTAAGAGCTGGATTCCGTTTCGTGGCACGGAATGACGGGTGTGTTGTGTCTCTCAGTAATGTTAAGGTTTTCATTTTATCCTCCTTGGGATTTTTAAGGCACACACTATCAGGGCTCGGTAACGAACGCTATACAAACCCAATTTTAATACCACATTATCGGCAAAACGAGCCAATTTTTAAACTTTCGTATTAGTCTCTTAAAAAAAGAGAAAATGCCATAATACAAAGTGTATTCCAGCTAATATTAAAGTGTGATTAAATTGTGTTATTAGATATTATATTTCTCTGTATTTACCCATAATAGCTATTGAACCGTTGATTTTTCTGTGTTATAATCAAAATCTATCACAAATTTACTACAAGGCAGTACCCCATGAATATTTCTCTCGTCGGACGCCACATCGAACTTAGCGATGCGATCAAAGATCATCTAATGCACTCTATCGACACTCTCACTAAATTTCATCTCGACCTTATCAGCGTTAATGCTATCGCCAGCATGAATGAACGTAAAAAGGGAGTAACAATCGAATTTACCATCAATGTAGCAGGTAACAATACCATCGTTATCACGCAACGCGATAATGATCTCTATGCTGCTATCGATATTGCCATCGAGCGTGCTCAAAAAGCACTTCGCCGTCTGCATGAACGTTTGAGTGATCATAAAAATGAAGGGTTGAATGAGGCAAAAAATGCTGCTTCCCATACGGTTGACTTGCATGCTATAGGTGAAGCGATGGAAGATGAGATTGTCCCGATGGAACTGGAACTTTATAAACCGCAAGAAGTTGCTGATGTACTCGAAAATATAAAAAGTGGCGGGAAGCAGTTTGAGGTGTTTTACGACATCGAGGGGAAAATGCGTGTACTCTTTAAACGTAATGATGGGAAGTTTGGGTTGTATTAAGCCTACTCTCGTCATTCCGTGCTACGACACGGAATCCAGATCCCGTATCAAGTACGGGATGACAAAAGGCGGATGTATAGTTAAAAATAGACGGTATTATCTTTGTCTAACCACGCTTTAACTTCTTTTACTATCTTTTCATCCTCACCAATATCCGCCCATCGAAACTTTTTACCGCTTTGAATGCTTCCTTCCAGCAAATCACCTGATGAGCGAAATTTTAGGTCTAGTGCCGCAATCTCAAATCCGCTGACGCAACTACTAAACGACTCTAATCGTTCATTTTTACCTAATGTGTTGGTATAGAGATAGCAATATCCCTGAAGACCTGTACGGCTTACTCGACCTCGCAGCTGATGAAGCGTGGAGAGTCCAAGTCGTTCGGCTCCTACGATAATGACGGTGGTGAGGCGCGGGAGGGAGATGCCTACTTCGACGACGGTGGTGGCAATCAATATCGAGCCGTTGTCTCGAAATTCTCGTAAAACTACCTCTTTTTCTTTGTCTTTGCCGTGGGTGACGTAGACATTTTCAAATTTCTTTTCCCAAAAACCTCTGGCTTCATCAATGCTTTGGTAATTGATTGACTCGCTTTGTTCTACTAGCGGATAGACGAGCAATACTTGATGTTCTTGCGCTATTTCAGCTCGTATATGCTCTAGTAAGAAAGAAAAATCGTTTTTATGGATGATTTTTGTTTCAATGTTTTTGGTAAAAGGTGTTTGAACGATCAAGCTTACATCGATGTGAGCCGATTCGATCATCGCTAATGTTCGAGGAATCGGGGTCGCGGAGAATTGGAGAAAATGGGGGGCGGAGTCGTTTTCGGTGAGCTTGGAGAGGGCATGACGTTGGGCGGTGCCGAAGCGGTGCTGTTCATCCACCATTACCAATCCTGCACTGGGAAGTTCGCGGTGAAGAAGGGCGTGCGTTCCGATGATAAAATCATACTCCTCTAATGACCCTTTTTTCGTCGCGTTTGTCACCAAGGCAATGTCTAAATCAGGAAGAAATTTTTGCGCTTCTTCGTACAATTGTGCCGCAAGTATCGTCGTAGGAGCCATAAGGATGGAGCGATACGGCTGCATCAAAACAACGGATGCCAAAATCACCATCGTTTTACCCGATCCAACATCCCCAACGATCATACGACGTGCCGCGACCTCACCCGATAAATCAGCTTTGATTTCCTTAATCGCTTTTTTTTGATCGTCTGTAAGGGTAAAGGGGAGGGTTTTACTCCACTTCTCTATCTCCCCTGTGGCTTTATACTGAGTTGGATGAAAACGGCGTTTGAGTTTAAGACGGCGCATATAGTCATAAAGCTCCGTAAATTTCAGCGCATACAGCTGATGTTCACTAAGCGGCATTGGGATTTTAGGAAAATGAATGTCGTAGAGCGTTTGTGCAATATTCTCTAGCAAGCCATCGGCGATGAGAGCCTCTATCGTAATGTGTTTTTCGATAAGACGGCGCATTACATCAACACGCAAAGGGGTTTTATAGATGGGAACCAATGAGCCAACGGCGGAGATTTTTACGGGCTGTATTATCTGCCAGCGACCATTTTCCAATACTGCTTTCCCTGTGAAAAAAGCTCTTTGGTGGGTTGGAAACTGATGGATCATGTACGATTGCGGATGAAAAATGACCCCCTCTATTCGCTCGTCTATATTATGAGCAAAAAAGATAATTTTGAGCGTTTTAGGGGTTCGAACAACACTCTCAACGGTGGCATCGAGTACACATGAGGTATTTGTGATGAGTTGGGTGCTTAGACGGCGATCTTCAAATGAGGTGGGGGCGATGAGTGAAAGAGCTGTGATGCTCCCTACTCCTAGGCGATGAAATTTTTCGGCATCATCGTTATTTGGTAACAATGGCATAGCTTAGTTGCGTAATCTCATTATGACGTTTGATAAATTCGTTCACATCATCGAGGCTAAGAGCACGAATCATCTCTAACTCTTTGAGCGAATCACCCAGCTCTTTTCCTTGATAATATTCAGTAAACGTTCTTCCTAATCGCTGAGAGAGAGTTTCAACTCGTAACGGCTCAGAACCCAGAAGAAATTTACGCGCTTGATCGAGTTCGCTTTGAGTCACTCCGGTTTTTACAAACGTATCAATGACTTCGATGACGCTTTTCTTTGCTTCGTCTTGTGATTCGAGTTTGGTTTGGAGGTAACCGCTAAAATAGGTATTGGTTTTCGCAACACCCAAACGTGAATAAGCAGAGTACGCCAATCCGCGTTTTACCCGAATTTCTTCCATCAACCGACTGCCAAAACCGCTGGAGCCCAAAATGAACATTGCTACGCGGGCTTTGTAAAACTCAGGATCTCCCTCTTTCATAGAAAAAGGGGCACCAAAATAAAGATACGCTTGTTGGGTTTGAGGGCGATTTAAAACAGACTCTTTTGGAGATTTTCGAGGTTCGTAATGACGTGCCGATGCCACTTTTCCTACCGCTAAAGGGGAAAGAAGTTTCGTTACTTTTTGCTGTGCTTCAGAGAGATTTAAATCTCCTCCAATCACTACAAGAAGATTAGAAAGAACCATTTTATCCGCTAAAAAGGTTTCAACATTTTTAAGCTTGATTTTCTCAATGGATTCTTTTGTTCCGATATTTGGCGTGGCAATCGGCGTTCCCTCAAATAAAATTGCTTTAAGTTCATCCGAAGCTACCGTATCAAAATCCGCCTCTTTACGGGCAATATCACTCATCGTAAGGGTTTTTATTTTGTCCAGCGTCTCTTTAGTCAGATTGGGAGAACGTAACAGTTCACTCATAAGAGAGAGTCCCTTATCAAACTCATCACGAAGCGTTCCAAGTTCCATTACAAGTGTCTCGGAACCTGCATTCGTGCTGAGTTGAATTGCGTGGGCATCAAGAGCATCTGCAAATCCGACTGCCCCACGTTTTAACGTACCTTCATTCATCATCTTTGCACTCACACGTGCTAAACCTGCATTGCTACCTTCGTCAATGCTTCCACTTCCTGTAAACACCACCTGCATAGAGACTATCGGCAGACGTTTATCCTCTTCGTAAATAAAGGGAACTTTTACCCCTTTTATCTCTATAAATTCCAATGTGCTTGCCATAAGTGTGTGCCCTAAAAATAAAATAATAACGGTTAAAAACTTCAAGCGAATTTCTCAAGTATCTCATACGCCGTGTTACGAATTGCAGGAGTTTCTCCGATGTCATGGATGAGACGAATCATCTCCTCTTTTGCCATCCGAAATCCTGCCCCAGCACTGCGCACGACGTTCTCTTCCATCATCGTAGAACCCAAATCGTTCGCCCCATACAGCAGTGCCATTTGACCGATATAAGGTCCTTGGGTGACCCATGAGCTTTGAATGTTCTCGAAATTATCTAAAAATAATCGCGATACCGCAAGCAGTCGCAAATAACGGTTAGACGATTGTTTTTCAATTTCAGGATGCTCTTCCATGAGCTGTGTATTCATCCCCTGAAACGACCACATGATAAAGGCTCTAAAGCCGCCCGTCTCATCTTGAAGATCGCGAATGAGATTCCAATGCTCAATAATCTCTTCATCCGTTTCCACTGTTCCGTACATCATCGTAGCCGTTGATTTAATCCCCAACTTGTGTGCTTCACGATGAACATGGAGCCACACTTCGCTGTCAATTTTTTTGGGAGCAATGATATCACGGACGCGGTCACTGAGGATTTCTGCACCTGCACCCGGAATAGACGCAAGCCCTTTGGCGTGTAAACGTGCTAAACACTCTTGAATGGTAATATGGGAAACTTTGGCAATGTAATCCAGCTCAATCGAGGAAAATCCATGGATGGTAATCGTCGGATATTTGATGTGAATATGTTCCACTAGATCCTCATACCACTGTATTTTAAGCTTGGGGTGAACACCGCCTTGGAATAAAATCTGTGTTCCGCCGATTTCGAGAAGTTCATCGATTTTTTGGTCTATCTCATCGAACGTAAGGACATACCCTTCAGCGTCTTTGGGACTGCGATAAAAAGCGCAAAATTTGCAATCGACCCAACAGACATTGGTGTAGTTGATGTTTCGATCAACGACAAACGTCGTAATCCCATCGGGATGAAGCTCTTTTTTACGTGCCGTTGCCATGCGACCTAGTTCTTTTAAATCGCCATTTCGGATTAAGTCAAGCGCTTGTTCTTTGGTCAGTCGCATCTACTGTTCTACTTGTCTTTTGAAATCGCGTCGAGGACACCATTGATAAATTTAGGAGATTGCTCGCTTCCAAATGCTTTGGTCACTTCAATCGCTTCGTTGATAATCACGGCAGAATCAAGCTCACCGTACATGATCTCATACGCGCCCAAACGCAATGTTGCACGCTCAATAGAACCCAAACGGTCAAAATCCCAGTCTTTCAGATGTTTTTCGATCGCTTCATCGATTTTTTCAAGATTTTCAACAACACCGCGAAAAAGATCCATCGCAAAATCACGCTGTTTATTGCGGATTTTTTTCTCTTCCATAATCTCATCGCTAAAGTCAGCAATGCTTTGATTCCCTAAATCATACGCATAGAGCAAACTTACAACTGCCATACGGGCTTGATGACGTGTTGCCATTATCCCTCCATCGCTTTATACAAATCAAGCAATTCAATAACAACCGTCATCGCTTCAAACCCTTTATTCCCTGCTTTTGTCCCTGCACGCTCGATGGCTTGCTCGATGGTATCGGTGGTCAAAAGTCCAAAAGAGACAGGTTTTCTATGCTTTAAACTGACCGTTGCAATCCCTTTGGTAGCTTCCGCGGATACATAATCAAAATGGGGAGTTGAGCCTCGAATGACTGCACCCAATGCACAGACGGCATCGTATTTTCCACTGTTTAAAAGCTGATCGATTACCATCGGAAGCTCGAACGCACCCGGAGCTAAAACATGAGTCAAATCTTCATCATTTCCGCCATGTCGAGAAAAAGCATCTTTTGCCCCCTCAACGAGTCTGTCTACGATAAAATGGTTCCATCGTGTGCTAACGATTGCGACTTTTTTGCCGTTTATAACGCTTAATTTGCCTTCAATAAGTTTCATATTTTTCCTTTTTGGGTTTTATTTTTATTATTTAATCGCATCCAACTGCAATAATTTCTCACTTAGTTCTTCTAATTGTTCTAATTTTAGCATATTTGGACCGTCACTCAAAGCGCAGATAGGATCAAAATGGGTTTCGAAGAAAAATCCGTCCACTCCGACGGCTGCCGCTGCACGTGCGAGGTGGGGGACCATGGAACTGTCACCGCCGGTTTTTCCCGTCCCAGATCCGGGCATCTGTACCGAATGGGTCGCATCGAAAATAACCGGCGCAAATTGGCGCATAATGATGAGAGAGCGCATATCAACCACGAGATTACCGTATCCAAACGTACTTCCGCGCTCACATAAAAGGACTCCATTTTTTTGCGACGCTTCGTAGGTCACCTCATCGCATCCGCGTGTTTTAAGCACTTTTGCCACCGAAAACTGCATATCCGCCGGAGTCATAAACTGACCCTTTTTGATATTAACGATTTTATCGGTCTTTGCAGCGGCAACCAGTAAATCGGTTTGACGGCACAAAAAAGCAGGAATTTGGATCATGTCGATCACTTCTGCGGCGATGGGAACTTGGTAGCTCTCATGAACATCCGTTACAATCTTGTAGCCGAAATCGTCTTTGACTTTTTGCAAAATTCTCAAGCCCTCTTCCAGTCCAGGACCTCGGTAACTGTCCAATGAAGTACGATTGGCTTTGTCAAAACTCGATTTAAAATAAAAATCAAATCGCGGATCGTTGTGATAACGCTCTAAGCTTTTGGCGATTTTAAATATCGACTCTTCGCTCTCAATGACACACGGTCCGGCTAAAAGTATCATCCCTGCTCCTCTTGAGTTAAGTGTCATATTGTACTGTTTTTCGTTTAAAGCATTATGAGCCGATTGCATTGGCTGCAACCACAGCACTGCTAAACGCCCATTGAAAGTTGTATCCGCCAAGCTCTCCCGTGACATCCACCGTTTCACCGATAAAATAAAGCCCCTTTATCCTCGTACTTTCCATGGTTTTTATCTCTAGCTCCTCGTGCGCCACACCGCCACGGCACACTTCCGCTTTGCTCATTCCAAATGTCCCTGAAGGTGCCATTGTATAGTTTTGCAGTTTTGATAATTTTTCACGATCTTCTAGGCTTAGACGATTGCACGGCTTATCGTCCAAAGAAATTGCTTCTAAAAATGCTTTGATAAATCGCTTGGGTAATGGGAGCGCTGTGCTGAGTAATTTTTTCTCTTTATAGAGTTTCTCCAACTCTAAATCGGGGCAAAAATCAAGCGCTATCTCTCCACGATGCCAATACAACGATGCGGAAAGAACTACGGGACCGCTAATCCCCTTATGAGCAAAAAGCAAATCTTCATCCAGCAACTTTTCACCCACACGAATACGAGCCCCAAAACTAATCCCGCTAAGCTCTTTCATCCAAAACTCTTTAGGTTGAAGAGTTAAGCCCACCAGTGCCGGAGCAAAAGGGATAATTTTGTGCCCGTACTCTTGCGCAATTTTAAGACCAATGTCACTGGCACCCAACTCTTTGTAACTCGCACCGCCCGTTGCGACGACGATATTTGAGGCACTATATTTTCCCTTATCGGTCGTCACTACAAAAGGAGTATTCCCCACAACGCTCAAAATTTTATGCCCCAAAAGCATATCACATCCGCGAGCACGACCCAATAAAATCGAAATCACCTCATCGGAACTTTTCGGACAAAAATAATAGCGCTCCTTACGAATCATAGGACGAAGCCCGCCATTATGAAAATACTCTAATAACGCTTCTTTGGAAAAAGCACTTAGTGCATTTGACACCAAGGCTTCATTTCCTAAAAAATGGCTCGCATCCACTTCCACATTCGTAAGATTGCATTTTCCACCGCCGGACGCTTTGAGCTTTAATGCGGGTTTAGTATTTCCCTCAATGATAGCGATTTTCAGAGAGGTTTTTTCTACGAGCTGTGCCGCACACATTAATCCGCCAGCACCTGCTCCTAAAATAATTACATCGAAATGCTTCATCGCTTTAACAACCGTAATGCCAGCAATGAAAAAAGTGTTCCTACGACTGCCACATGGGTAATCGTAATTGTTTTATGACTCATCAAATAGTGGATTGCAATCAAAACAACCGCTATATAAACCAGCTTGTGCCATGACCGGAACTTAGTAAAGAATTTCTTTGTCGACGTCAATGCCATCAGCAATAAAATCAAAAATGCACCCATTCCAAAAGCAATAAAAGGTTTAGTCAACACTTCATGGGTAACGCCTATAAAATCAAACTGCTGATCGACGCCAATAAACAAAAGAGCGTGAATCAATGCATAAAAGAAGGCAAATAATCCTAAAAGGCGACGGTATTTTAGAAAATTAATCCCGATATAGCTTCGCAATGGTGTCACCATCAACGTAATAGCTAACATCCACAAAGCACTGTTCCCCGCCAAATCACTCAAAAATTTTAATGGATCTGAAGGAGTTTTGGTCAATATTACCTGAGCATACTGCTCCATAAATACCAAAAAATCACGCATTAATTGTGGATGAAATTCAACACTAAAACGCAATGCCGCATAAACAAGCGGCAACAGTGCACCGATCCAAATCAAAATTCTCATAAAACCTCTTTAGTAAAACTTTTTTAAATCCATATTTTTATACAAATGAGCAACATCTTTGCCATACCCGTTGAACATCAATGTGTCCTGCTTGAAAAAATTGCCCAGTGGACGTTCTCGCGCCTGCGACCATCGCGGGTGATCGACCATAGGATTCACGTTGGCAAAAAAACCATACTCTTTAGGAGCCATTTCATTCCATGTTGAGCGTGTTTGTCTCTCTTTGAGGGTAATACTTACAATGCTTTTAATACTTTTAAACCCATATTTCCAAGGTACAACTAAACGAATCGGAGCACCGTTTTGAGGTAAAAGTTCTTTACCGTACAAACCTACGGCTAAAATCGTCAGCGGATTCATCGCTTCGTCAATACGTAATCCTTCACGATAGGGAAACGCAATACTACCAAAACTTTGCCTTTGCGCCGGAAATTGTTTCGGATCAAAAAGCGTTTCAAATTCGACGTATTTAGATTTTGATGTTAATCCTACATATTTTAGTACCGATGCGAGAGGAATCCCAACCCACGGAACTACCATCGACCACCCCTCAACACAGCGAAAACGGTAAATCCGTTCCTCTGCAGGGATGAGCTTTAACAACTGATCCATATCGAACATCACTTTTTTTTGCACTTCTCCCCCAACGCTTAATGTCCAAGGCCGTGGTTTAAAATGTTTGGCAAGCTTAGCAGGGGCCTCTTTATCGGTTGAAAACTCATAAAAATTATTGTAGGAAATAATCTGATCATAGGGGGTGAGTTTCAAAGCGCTGGACTCTTTCTCCCTCTCGTAGCTCAAAGCGGCAAACAGCGGTGTTCCCGCCAGCGCTACTGCGGAAGCGGCAAGTTTCATAAGCTCTCGGCGCTCTTTGTACACACCCTCAGGAGTGATTTGATTTGAAGGGATCAAATTGGGGTAATTTTGACGCGTAAGCATGGCAAATCTCCAGTTGGCTATAATTACACTAATAATATCCAAGGGTTGGTAAATGTCTAAAAAACTTCACATCGTTTCGCTCGGTTGTACTAAAAATCTCGTTGATACCGAGGTAATGCTGGGACGACTTCAAAACTACACCATGACCGATGATGGTACGGATGCGGATGTTATTATCGTCAATACGTGCGGATTTATCGATGCAGCAAAACAAGAGTCACTCAATACCGTTTTTAACCTCAATGCAGGACGTAAAAAAGAGTCCGTACTGGTCATGGCAGGATGCTTGAGCGAGCGCTATAAAGATGATCTAGCTAAAGAGCTCACAGAAGTAGATATTTTTACAGGCGTTGGTGATTACGATAAAATCGATGAACTTTTGGCGCTCAAACAAAGCCGTTTCTCTCCTGAAGTGTATCTTATCGACGGAGCTGAGCGTGTGGTTACAGGTTCTACCTATCATGCCTACATAAAACTCTCTGAAGGGTGCAATCAGCAATGCAGTTTTTGCGCCATTCCCTCGTTCAAAGGAAAACTCAACTCGCGTGATTTAGAAAGTGTCGCACGTGAAGTCGAAGGGCTTGTTGCGAAGGGATACTATGATTTTAGTTTCGTTTCTCAAGACTCAAGTTCGTATCTGCGTGACCAAAATATCCCTGATGGACTTATCCATCTTATCAAGCGAATCGAACTCATCGATGGTGTTAAAAGTGCCCGTATTTTGTACCTTTATCCCTCAACTACAACCCTAAAACTTATCAAAACCATCGGCGATTCCAAACTGTTTCATAACTATTTTGATATGCCTATCCAGCACATCAACGATGAGATGCTGCGCATTATGAAACGGGGTTTTGGAAAAGAAAAAACCCTCGAACTTCTCAATGCCATGAAAGCATTACCAAATGCATTTATCCGCACCAGCTTCATCGTCGGACATCCTCTCGAAACCGAGGCAATGTTTAATGAGATGGCAGAGTTCGCCGCTTCTTTTGGATTTGATCGTCTCAATGTCTTTAGCTATTCGGATGAAGAGGGGACGAGCGCCTATACCCTAGAAGATAAAATCCCTACCAAAATCATCAATGCCCGTGCCAAAAAACTGGGAAAAATTGCCTCTAAAATCGAAGTTGAAAGCCTCAAAAAACTGGTTGGCACTGAAATTTCTCTCGTCATCGACGGAGAGAGCGATGAACATGAATTTCTCCTCAGTGCACGAGCACTGAACTGGACACCCGATGTGGATGGGGAAATCTATGTCAATGACCGTGAGATCGAGAATGAGCTGACGTATGGAAAAATGTACCGCGCCCGCATTACTGAACTCTCAGAAACTCATCTCCTAGCGACCATCACAGGCGATGCGTAACCTTTTACACCTTGACCATCTTCGTGAGGGGAAAGTTCTCTTAGCCTTCTCAGGCGGGGTTGATTCTAGCGCCCTCTTTCATCTTTTGCTCGAAAACTCTATTGCCTTTGATATTGCCCATGTCAACTACCATACCAGACCTACCAGCGACCATGAAGCCGCCAGCGCTGAACTACTCGCACAATCGCACGGCTTACACTGTTATGTTCACTCTTGTCATCTAAGCGGCAGTAATTTCGAACACCATGCACGCATCCAACGATATCAATTTTTTGACTATCTGATAAAAAAGCACCGTTACACTTATCTCCTCACCGCCCATCAGCTAAACGACCGTTTGGAGTGGCTGATGATGCAGTTGTGTCGCGGTTGCGGATTGCCTGAGTTACTCGGTGTCAAATCAATGGATAAACGAGGGGATATTACTCTTATTCGTCCTCTCCTACAACACGATCGTCAAGAGATCGAAGCGTATTTAAATGAACGTAATCTCTCCCATTTTATCGATGAAAGCAATTACGATGAGAAATACACTCGCAACCGTTTTCGGCATCAATTTAGCACTCCCCTTATGCGTGAACACACCGATGCCCTGCGACGAAGCTTTCGCTACCTCGAAGAAGACAACGACAATCTCATCGAAACGATTCATTTTCAAGAGTGTACTGGATTGTATTGGAGTAAAAATCCCATCAATGTGCGCTCTCTTATTTATGGAATTGATCAACAGCTAAAAACTCTGGGGATACTCATGAGCGGCAGTGAAAAAGAGAGTTTGAAAAAAGAAAAAAGTTGTGTTATCTCACGCAAATATATTGTATCCATAGAAGAAAACATGACGTTTATCTCCCCCTATCACCCTAACGTCATTATGGATAAAGGGTTCAAAGAAGAGTGCAGAAAACTAAAAATCAACCCAAAGCTACGTGGGTTTCTCTATGGAGAGGCTAAAGCGTATACTGCTATACGTCGATTAAAAGAGCCGCTAGAACCTCTTCAATACGACTAACACCACGGATTTCGAGGACACTTTTCACCTCATCAGGAATGTCTACTAAATCACGCTCGTAATTTTTTTGCGGAATAAGAGCAAGTTTCATCCCTGCACGATGAGCCGCAATCAGCTTTTCTTTGAGCCCGCCAATAGGGAGAACATTGCCTGTCAACGATACCTCACCTGTCATTGCGATGTCAGCACGAACTTTTTTCTCTGTTAAAATCGAAGCAATAACCGTACACATAGCGATCCCGGCACTCGGACCATCCTTAGGCGTTGCACCATCGGGAACGTGAATGTGCAGATCAAAACGTTTATAGACTTCACTGGCATCCACAGCAATAGCACTCTCACGCTCAGCAACGCTGAGAGGGATGATAGAGTGATCAACAGTAATTTTGCCCGTGTCGATAAGTGTTTTCACGACTGAGAGAGCTATGCGTGCGGATTCTTTCATCACGTCACCTAAGCTGCCTGTGAGCTGAAGTACCCCTTTTCCATTGATACGGATTGCTTCAATCTTAAGTACGTCTCCTCCAACCGCTGTCCACGCCAAACCGTTCACTACACCGATACGGTTAATATGATCCGTTTTTTCGATCTCAAAGACGGTTTTTTCCAAAAAGTCTTTGAGGTTTTTAAGCGTTACACTCACCTTTAAAGTACTCGGATCTTCGAGAATCCTTTTCGCTGTCTTACGAACGATGTCCGCTATGCGACGACGCAAATTACGTACTCCTGCTTCTCGTGTATGTTTTTCGATAACGTCAAACAAAGCTGTTTTAGAAATCGAAAGTTCCGAGGTTTTAAGTCCGTGTTTTTTCAGCTCTTGCGGGATGAGATACTGCTTGGCAATCTCATATTTTTCCTGCGGTGTGTATGAGCTGACGGGAATAAACTCCATGCGATCACGCAACGGTCCGGGAATTTGTCCTACATCATTCGCTGTAGCAATGAAAATAGCCTTGCTCAAATCGAGATTAAAGTTAAGATAATAGTCCCTAAAATGGGTATTTTGCTCAGGATCTAAAATCTCCAACAATACTGCGGTTGGATCTCCTCGATGCGATTTTGCAATCTTATCAATTTCATCGAGCACAATAATCGGGTTCATTTTTTTAGCTTCAATCACCCCTTGAACGATACGCCCAGGCATTGCTCCCACATAGGTGCGTCTGTGTCCTCGAAGCTCATTAACGTCTTCTAGCCCACCCAATGCAATTCGAACAAGAGGACGCTTAAGCGCCGTGGCAATAGAGTTGGCGAGTGAGGTTTTACCCACACCCGGAGGACCCGCAAAACACAAAATAGCCCCACGCCCCTCTTTATCCGCTTGACCACGCAACTCCAGCAGTTCACGAACTGAAAAATACTCTAAAATTCGCTGCTTAGGCTTTCTAAGTGAAAAATGGTCTTTATTGAGCTGTGCTTCAACATCATGAACATTAAGCGTTTTTTTGGACTCTTCTCCAAAAGGGATCTCAAGAACGTATTCCAAATACGTCTGCAACATCCCGGCATCCCCGCTATCCGGGTGCATACGGGCAAAACGCTCCAGCTGTTTAGAGGTCTCTTTGTACGCATCGGCGTGCATTTTGTCTTTTTTGGCTTCAAGCTTTTTACGAAACTCTTCGATCTCTTCTTCCCGATGCGTATCCGTACCCAACTCTTTTTGTATCTGCTTGAGCTGCTCTTTGAGAAAATATTCTTTGTTTACTTTTTCAATTCGGGTATGAACTTTGGAGCGAATCTCTTTTTGGAGCTTGTTGGCTTCGGTCTCTTCGATCAGCTCATCGATCAGCATCAAGAACCGTTTTTCAGGATCGCGTTCGACGAAAAGTTTGTACGCATTCTCTTTTTTCATTTTAATGGAACTAGAGATCAAATCGACAATACGGTTATACTCGTGATTTTCTTCTATCGTCCGAAGTAAATCAGGAGGAAAATAGTTACTCACTTGAGATAAAGCACGTACTTTTTCGCGTAAAATTTCTAAAATAGCATCCATTTTAAGCGAATTGGCGCTGGATGACTGGATAAGATCAACGTGCGCACGCAGTGGATTATCGTGAACCATCTCAGTAATATGTCCACGAGCAAGCCCTTGAAACAGTACCTTGATTCGTCCATCAGGGAGAACGACTTTCCGCATGATCGAGCCGATGACTCCGGCATCGTATATGGCATCCGCTTCACGTAAGCCTTCGTGTTCAGGCTTTACGGGACACACGATAATCAATGAATTATTTTCAATCGCTTCAGCAGCCGCCGCAATGTTTTTTTCATCACTCAAGAAGAGAGGTGAAATCATAAAAGGGTATAAAAAAAGCTCGTCTTCAGCAATTACAGGCAAAGTAGTTGGAAAAGCGGCATAGTTACTTAGTTGCATCAAAAATCCTAATTAAATTTTAGTTTATTTACTTTTATTATCATCCATCGAGACAACACTTCGAGTTTGCGGAATCATAAACGCATACCAACTGCTTGATCCATCACCCTCAAACATTTTTCGATACCATGGAATATCCGCAGGGATAATTGCAGAGGAATCTATCCATGTTACCGGAGCGATATTATGATAGTACTCCGCTCCTTTAGGTTTCCCCAATCGGTTATAAAGCTGAGCAATTTGATCATTTAAGACTCCGCGTGCGAGCTGCAATTGTGTTTCCATCGTATTAACAAGCGGCATATAGGTCGAATGAGGATAACTTGCACGAAACACATTTACCCCTTTTAGAGTCTCATCGATAAGACCTTGATCCCGTCCCGGATTAGGCAGGGCCAAGAATTTCGATTTTATCTTCAAAAACTCTGAGTATTCCCGCCCCTCGCGTGAAGCATAGCGACGATTGTATTCATCTAAAAAGTGTTCGCTTAGCAAATATTCTTCGTATGCCATGTGCGCTTGAGCCATAATCAAGGTTGCTTCAATAAGGAGCGGTGAACCGATATGTTCACTTTGCAATGAGCTAAAATAGCTGTCTGCTTTTTCAAGATTACCGCTTGATACCGCAGAAATCATTTTTTCATACCAGTAGTCAGCAGGCTTATTGTATTCATCCAACTCTTTGCTAGCGCATCCACTCATAAAAAAAATCACTGCAACTACCGCTATCACACCTCGAATCATCTTCATCGCTTATCCATTTTTTATTAAAGTAGTGACAATTTTACCAAAAAGAGATTAATACTACATTGTTGAATCTTTTTTGTGTTAAAATCAAACTAATTTCTAATAAGAGGTAATGATGCAATTTGAATTAAAGCTCCCACTCCTTGGATTCGAGTCTATTAAACAAATGGAACTCAAAAAAATTGATGATATTTTTATGCGCCTCGAAAGTGCCGGAGAAGGTCCCTCGTTCACCCTTATCAATCCCTTTGTTTTACGTGAATACGTCTTTGATATTCCAACTTCTTTGCAAGCGCTTATGGGAATTGACGAAAAGAGCAATCTGCTTATTTATGCAATTGTCATTCTTACAACACCCATCGAAAACTCAAATATCAACTTTGCAGCACCCTTGATTTTCAACGCCGATAACGGACAAATGGCACAAATCATTATTGATAACAGCTCTGAGTTCAGTATTGCTGAACCCATCAGAAATTATCTCAAAGATCGAACCGATGACTAAAGCATCCATAACCCTCATCGGAAATGGAAAAATGGCACTCGCCCTCGCACAAGGATTAAAAAAGAGCTATGAACTCGAAGTAATCGGTCGAGATGAAAAAAAACTGGACGAATTCGAGACCCAGCTGGGAATCAGTATTGAAAAAACCCTCTTTGATAATGCCTCTTGTGAGGATAAAACCATTATTCTTTGCGTTAAACCTTCCAATCTCTCAGAAATTGCTCCCTCTTTAAAAGGTGAAGCAAAAGCACTCTATTCGGTTCTTGCCGGAACTTCACTCGAATCACTTCATACCATTAGAGCAAAGGGCTATGTTCGCGCCATGCCCAATCTTGCTGCCGAAAAAGGGGCCTCTATGACGGCTTTGGTAGGGGACAGTGCTTTACGAGACGAAGCACTTGCATTGTTTGAAGCCATTGGAATGAGTGTATGGCTTGGAAGCGAGAAAGAGCTTGATATTGCAACTGCTCTCAGCGGAAGCGGTCCTGCATATCTTGCCCTGATCGCTGAAGCACTTTGTGATGGAGCAGTTCGTGAAGGATTAAAACGTGAAGATGCCCTCACACTCATGCGCGGTCTTTTCAAAGGCTTTGGTGAACTTATCCAAACCATTCATCCAGCACTGCTCAAAGACAACGTGATGAGTCCGGGAGGAACAACAGCTGCCGGTTATGGCGCCTTAGAAAAATCGGGGGTTCGCGAGGGATGTATGCAGGCGATACAAGCAGCTCATACGCGCGCTAAAGAGATGAAATAGGGATTAATGCCCTTTATGCACTTCTTCGTGATGTGCATCGACTGGCTTTGGATCTGCTTTAACTTCATGAGCTTTATCCTCTTCTTTTACTTCTGAAAAATGATGCACTTTCATCGTAAAAGAGAGTTTAATCAGATCTTGATCCCGTTCAAAATGAACGGGAAAATGAACCCCAATAATCCATCCGCTGTGATTTACTTTTTCCAAAAAGTGATAAAAGACTTCGGGAGATGTAATCTTGGTCGTTGCGTTGACTTCATACACTTTAAACGATCTATTTTGATCGGCAACATGAAGCTCGGTTAAAAAAAGATCTTGCAGTTGCTCCCGATTAAGCCGAGTAAATTTTTCAGGATTAAAAGTCGTTCGATACGCTTTGATTGTCTCTTTGTTCTTCTCTTCAAGCTTTTGCAGCTTTGCTTTTGTTACATCATAGCTCTCTTGCGTCATGTCCATAATGGTTTGCTCTTTTTTATTCTCAAGTCGTAATGAACGATATTCTTTCCCTTTTGGGATTAAAACAAACATAGAAAAAGCAATAATACTCACAAGCAGCAAGATGGATAGCAAAATCAGATAAAACGTTCGATAATAAATACGTACATTCATTCGCCAACCTCCACGGAACTCTCTTCATCCAAATAATTCGTCGAAACAAAACGATACCATCCATTTTCAATCGGATAAAAGCTCGTATACGTTCGATTAAAAATCGATTTTAACGGTGCTTCGAGCATAAAATTATAGGTATCTTTATTGGGAGTAATTCCGTACAGTATCAGTGATTTTTCCTCTAATTCAGCCCGCATTAACGTAATATTATCCGGTGTCAAATCAAAAATATTATGAATACTCTCTGCCATGACCGTATTATCGGTTGAAATTTGCTCATGCTTTTTTATTTCGGTTTCAATGGTCGCTATTTTTTCTTCCAACGTATACGTGGAAGACTCTAGCTTCTTCATATTGCTGGAAAAGGAGGTATGATTTTCTTTAAATATGGCAGTTTTGTACGCCAAAAAAAGATAGGCGAGACTCATCATTGCGATATTAACCCCAAAGAAAAAAAGTGCTAATCGCATTTCACTGCTGATAATTTGCTTTGGGCGCGAAGCAATAAAGCTGTATTTCATCATGCTCCTTCCACTTCCGCTTGCGCAAGTGCATTAATTCCTTCGCACACATCCACTTTACGAATCAATACATTCAAAAACAGCTCTTCTTCCAAATAACGCTTCAACTCATCACTGCCGCTGCTTGAATCGGCAATACAAACTGTTTCAATAAAACGGTTATGGCAATGCGAACTGGCATAAAAACGCTCCAATGTTTTTTGGATAAATTCAAAGCGCTGATACTGTTCACTCGACGCATCGATTTCATCCTTAACCGCGCTCGTATTATTATCTCGTTCTTGTCGTTTTTCTTCTGGCGTTGGAGTGTCTTCGCTAAACTCGCTCACCTCAGCGAGGTCATCAAGATCCGCAATATCTCCAAAGCTATCCAAATCATCCAATAAATCAAGATCATCAAGATCCTCTATATCATCCAACGAAATAGTCCCCTCATGCACCTCATTCTCTAACGAAGGAGAGGTAAATTCCATCTCAGAATCCTCTTCATCAATAGTGACACTAGAACTTCCAAGTGTATAATGATGCGCATATTCAAGCTTACCGCCATCAAAAATAGCAACACTGAAAAGCTCCGGTATCCCAAAAGCGTACAATGCAAAAGAATTTTTAATCTTATCGGCAAAATAAAATTCAATCATTGAAAAAGGAGAAAAAATAAAATCCAGTCCAACAGCAGTATAATGGGAGCGTAACTGATAAATAGCGTCTTGAGAGGCGTATTGTGTCCACTTTTCATCACGGCAAAGAGTTTGAATTCCAACAGCATCTTGCTTGTGCAGATATTCAGCCGGCTTGGAACATCCGTCATATGCCCCTTGATTTGCATGAAGATTTAGTGTACTTATATAAAAAAATGGAGACGGATCAATAACATCATTAATATAACGGATCATTACGGCAGAGGGAGCCTCCCCTTCAAAATGGCGAGACTCTTTATGGAGTATTTTTTTCCTTTTAATCACCATACTTTGGATATCATAGCCGTCCTTGCCGGAAATAATAGCAACAAATATTTTTTGAAACAATCGTTCCAGCACTTAAGAATCCTCTGCTTTAGTACACAATGGGTGCGCATGTAAATAATTTTCCATTTTTAGTGCGCTCCCCAATTTAGTATAAATCTGTGTTGTAGCCATACTTTCATGACCGAGTAATTCACTAACATCGGCGATTCGAGCACCGTTGTTTAATAACTCCGTGGCATAGGCGTGTCTGAGCTGGTGGGGAGTGGCCCGTAGACCCACCCCGGCAAATGCCTTGATAAGGGTATATCTTAGACTATTTTCGCTTAATTTTTCTCCTCTTTCCTCAAAAACATATTCTTTGCAGGGGGCGGAAGCTTGTGCTTCTTTAAACAAGGTATATACTTCGCGTAACATGGGGATATCCCGTTCTTTGCTCCCCTTTCCCAAAACACGGCACCATTGCTCTCCAACATTAGCAATCTTGAGATTAGAGAGCTCAGAAATACGCAATCCCATCGAGTACAGCAATAGAATAATCAACTTCTCAAAAGAATTCGCATGCACCAGCGCACTCATAATATGTTCGTGGGAAATGGGCTTTGGCAAGGTTTTCGGTACTTTCACGCTCTCATCGCCTCGCAGCTCGATCGCCTTGCCCATTGAGTCTAAATATTTAACAAAACTACGTATGGCACTGAGTTTAGCGGAGATTGTTTTGGCATTTAAAGGGGAAATATAAAGTCGAAGACGAGTCAAATTAATCTTGAGTATTCCGTCCTCTTCATTAATATCTGCCTTATCAAACATCTGATTGATAGAATTTTCGTAACTGCGTATCGTCAAGGGAGAATATCCCCTCATCCCATCAAGGTATTTTAAAAATGCTTCTTTATCGTGATGCAATAATGCAATACTCATAATGCATATTTCATTAAATGTTCTTTGATAAGAGTTTTCGCCTCTTCCATCTCCAATCCCTCTAAATCGATGGGTTGGGAAGCATAAAACTCTAATGTTCCAAAAGGCTTTGGGACCACAAAACGATCCCAGCTTGAAAACTGCCAGTAACGGCTAGGACGACAATGAAAAACAATCACCTTGGTATGACGCTTTTGTGCCATGATGATAACTCCGTCACCAACACTGTAGCGTGGACCCTTCGGACCATCGGGGGTGATTCCGATGTCATACCCTTGCGAGAGGGCTTTTAAGCCTTGGATAAGTACTTTTGCCCCTCCACGGGTTGTTGAACCATGAATCGTACCAAGCTTAAAAAAATGACTGACAGCCGCTATTATTTTTCCATCAAAATGTTCACTGATAAGAACCTTTATTTTGGGGATAGAGCGAAGCTGATGGTAGGCATACGTTTGCATCAAAAGATCCGCATGCCAAAATGCAAAAATTACCGGTTCATTCGGAATAACATGAGGGAGATAAAAACGTTTTTTGGAGGTTACGTAAATGAATCGGATCAATAATGATCCAATAAAAGGGAGCACCGCAAGGGCAAAGGCGCGGGAAAATTTCTTAAACAATAATTTCCCCGTATTGAACTGTTCTGGAAACCTCCGTTATTTTCACTCGGGCTATTTTACCCAGCCACTCTTCGCTACCTTTTACTTTCACTCCGATATTGTTATCGGTGCGTCCTGCGATGTATCCATCATTGCGAAGTTCTTCGAAATAGACTTCAACGATATTACCTTTGTTGCTAAGGGAAATCTCATCGAGAATACTATCATGATGCGCTTGCAGTGTATGCAACCGTGCCGATGCCACCTCGGAATCTACCGCATTCGTAAACGCTTCGGCTTCCGTATGAGGACGCGGAGAGTATTTAAAACTAAACACCTGCTCGAAACGAACCTGAGACAAGACCTCCATTGTTTGAGCAAAATCTTCATCACTCTCACCGGGAAATGCCACAATAATATCGGTACTGATACTGACATTAGGAACCATCTCACGGAGCTTTGCCGCACGATTTAGAAACCACTCTTTGGAGTATCCGCGCTTCATTGCTTTAAGTATCTCGCTCGAGCCGCTTTGCAATGGCATGTGCATTGATTTACAGATTTTAGGATTGCGGGCAAACTCTTCGATAAACTCATCATCCATGTGAAGCGGATGAGGAGAGGTAAAACGAATACGCTCCAACCCCTCTATCGCACTGACACGACGCAAAAGCTCACTAAAGTTCACTTTTTCCTGATCCGCTGAAAAACGACGACCGTAATTGTTGACGTTTTGACCCAGTAAAAAGACCTCTTTCGCCCCATTTTCAACTGCACGACGTGCTTCACCGACGATCAAATCCGCAGGAATAGAGATTTCATCACCGCGCGTTTTGGGAACAATACAAAAGGTACATTGCTTATCGCATCCGATAGAAATGTTAATGTACGCCTTATAAGTGCTGGCACGAAAATCTTTAAACGCAAACTGAGATTCGTCATAGTCGATCTCAACTTCAACCGCTTTGTCTTTGTGAATAATGTCACCGATTTTTGAGACATTTCGAGCACCGAGAACGAAATTGACGTAAGGCGCTCTTTTGATAATCTCTTTACCCAAATGAGACGCTGTACATCCGCACACACCGATTTTGGCATCCGCTTTTTTTAACCTTTTAAATACTCCAAGCTCCGAAAAAAGCTTATGTACCGGCTTTTCACGAACCGAACAGGTGTTAATGAGAATCAAATCCGCTTCGCGTGCATCCGTGGTAAGCTCATACCCCTCACGTGCATTAAGCTCTGCAATCATGTGCTCCGAATCGCGCACGTTCATCGCGCATCCAAGCGTCTCGATAAAAAGTTTTTTAGACATTATAAGATGTGAACCTCATACATGTATTCACTTGCAGAAAGTCCGAACTTCACTTCGCGCATGTAAAAACTTTTGCCTTCACCCTCGAAGTGATCTTGCAATGCAAGAAGATCTTTGTGTGAATTTTCACGGTCAAAATAGAGAATAAGCGAGTTGTTTTTTTCGACCATTTCAGTGATTTTTTTCAAATCAACTTTTTTTGGTTTTGCGTCAAGCTCAGTGCGTGCAAATTTTAGTTCCATTGGTGTATCCCTTGAATAGAGTTCTTATATGATTTTGGATTATATCGGTGTTTCAATAAATATCCTATTAAGCGTTTTTTTTGTATACTGTCTATTCTTCATAAAAAAGCTCCCTTTATAACCCTTTATTTTTTTATGATCTACCCAAATAAGAGGATAATCCTATGGAAAATATGCTAGATATTATTGATTCAATTGCCAGTGAAAAAGGTCTCAACCGTGAAAATGTCACAGAGGCCATCAAAACCTCATTTATCCAAACTGCAAAACGTCTTATCAATCCGACGTTCGCGTTTGAAGCAGATATTGATGATCGAACCAAACAAGTAAAACTTCGTCAAGTCATCACGGTTATTGCCGATGATGCCCCTCAGCTTGAGGGCGATTCTGCCGGTGCTTACATGAGCATCACCGCAGCAAAAGAGATCGATGATGAAGCCGAAATCGGCGATCAGCTTCAAATGGAACATGAGCTTGAAACCTACGGTCGAAGTGCGTTTGCTACACTCCACCGCGAAATTGAGTTTCATATTCAGCGCCTTGTCGAAAATGAACTGTACGATAAATACAAAAATAAAATCAACCAAATCGTTTCCGGTCGTGTAACACGCGTCGATAACGACCAAAACACCACCATCGAAATCGATGAGATTCGTGCTGTATTACCAATGAAAAGCCGTATCAAAGGTGAAAAATTTAAAGTCGGTGATGTTGTTAGCGCCATCGTACGCCGTGTCAATGTGGATAAGATCGCGGGTATCTCCATGGAACTTTCCCGTACCGCACCTAAATTTCTCGAAGAGCTTCTGGCATTGGAGGTTCCTGAACTCAAAGACGGTATCGTCATCGTCGAAAAATGTGCCCGTATCCCCGGGGAGCGTGCGAAAATCGCCCTCTACACTAACCGACCTCAAATCGATCCAATCGGTGCAACCGTAGGTGTTCGAGGAGTTCGTATCAACGCAGTCAGCGAAGAACTTTGCGGTGAGAATATCGACTGTATTGAGTACAGCGCATCTCCTGAGCTGTTCATCTCTCGTGCCATGAGTCCTGCTATTATTAGCGCAGTCAGTGTTACTGAAGATGAAAACGGTGAGCGAAAAGCCATCGTCACTCTCCCAAGTGATCAAAAATCCAAAGCCATCGGTAAAAGCGGTATCAACATCCGTCTTGCATCCATGCTGACGGGTTACATCATCGAACTCAAAGAGCAAGGTGAAAGTGCTGGTTCTACCGAGGAGAAAAAAGAGGGAATTGGTTCACTCGAAGCGTTATTCGGGAATTAAAAGTTATCTTTCTTTTCTTTTTAATAAGAAAAGAAACAAAAGAAAATCATCCCTCTCATAAACGCTCAACTTATTTTGGCAGGTATGCCAAAAAAGCTGGCTCTACGAGATCCGAGGGATATAGTATTAAGAATTAACGTTTCACAAACGGATTCAACTTCAACAATACCGCATCGGCAATTTGATTGCCGATCAGTGTCAAAAATGCACTCATCATCAAAATCCCCATAATCACCGGATAATCCCGACTCATAGCACTGGCATAAAATAGCTGCCCCATCCCCTCAATTGCGAAAATCGATTCCAATATCACCGATCCACCGATAAGTCCCGGAAGAGAGAGTCCCAGCATCGTCACAATCGGGGGTAAAAGATTGGGTAGAATATAATGGCGAATGATTATCTTTTCACTCATTCCTCGTACTCGCGCAAAATAGACATAATCGCTTTTGAGAATTTCGAGAGTGAGAGACCGGATATACAACGCCAAACTCCCTACACCCACAAATACCATCACAGATATAGGCAGTGTTAAATGCCATGCCATATCCCCATAATATCCAATCCCTGTTGGCGGCTCAAGTGAATGCAATCCGCTGATCGGAAACCACCCCAACGTCACGCTAAACATCATCATCAATACCAATGCCAAATAATACGAAGGCATCGCAAAGCTAAGAAGCGAAAACTGGCTAATAACATGATCGCTGAGACGTTCATAACGCAATGCCGCACGTATACCCAACCATAACGACACCACAAACGTCACAACCAAAGCAATCATATTCATCCACAGTGTCACGGGAAGCCGTTGAGTCACCACCTCACTCACTTGCTCACCACTAACAAACGATATTCCGAAATTAAGCTGTGCAAGATTAACCACCCAATCGAAATATTGTTGAAACAACGGTTTATCGAGACCATAGATGGCTTTGAGCTGTGCAATGTTCTCAGGAGTCATATTGGGATTAAGCTCACCACCCATAAAGCTGTTAGGTGCTGCGTGCATTGCACCAAATGAAATCAGGGAAATAAGAAAAAGCATTAGGAAGGTATATGCAAGAGAGCGTAGTAAATATTTCATAAATTGATTATAACGGATGAAAGAAAGGGAGTCAAGGAGAGCGTCATTCCCGTGAAGACGGGAATGACGGAAGAAAAAAACTCTTAGAAGTTAAGAGTTAAGTATGCTTGTACAGTATTGTACTGTGAACCACTTCCAGCTGTTCCAGCTGCATTAAGATTTTGGTTATCAGCATCTGTAGCGATGTATGCCAAAGTTGCATCCAATGGTCCGAATGATTTAGACGCAGTTAATGTAATTTCATCAACATTTAATGCACTACCAGCAGTATTATTATCAACTGTTGTATAGTATGCACCAAATTTTGCCAAACCTTTTACATCGTACTCAGCTGTAAGGTTGATAGTCTCTGCACCAGCAGCACCTACATAACCGTAATTCCACCATGCTTCTGTGTACAACTTAGATTGAGGATTTCCTGTAGCAATATTAGCCACGTTCAAAGCACCACCCTTATCTGTATCTGAATAAGCTGCTGATACTTTTAGGTTTTCAATACCTTCATATCTAAGCTTAAATGCATACGCAGAAGAATCAGCACTGCTGTTTTTCAAATCAATATCAGCGTATTGTGCACCGATTTTAAGATTTTTTACTAATTGGCATTCCCAATCTGCTTGCAACCAAAATGCATCCGCAACGCTAACAACATCGTAATACCATGCTTGAGCAACAAGAGGTTTCCATGAGTTATTTACGATAGCTGCTGCGTACGCTCCATTGTAAAATGAACTAAATGTTCCGCCCTCGCCTACAACACCACCATCAGCTCCTAAAAGACCCAAAGTTCGTGGCGTGTTTGCACCTCCATTACTTTTTCCTACCCATGCACCAACTAAAGTTGTATCAGGAAGGTCTTGATTGATCAAAACCGCTGCTTCAAATGTATTTGCTGCAACTGACCATGTTTCAGAGAAAGCTAAAGGAGTATCAAGCTGCATACGACCGATTTTAGCGGTAGTTTTACCCATAGTTGCTGCCATCCATGCTTCAGAAACCCACCAAACATCATCTACTTGAGCATTATTAACATTACCTACTGTAACAGTCCCATTTCCACCTAATCTAGCACCATGCGCACCTGTCCATGTATTAGAAACAAGATTCTTTTCCAAACCAAGTGTACTTACCGCATTACCAGTCACACCAAATGAAACACCTTTAAGCAAATCGCCCGTTACACCCAAACGAAGCGCTGTATCAGCATAACTACCTGCTCCCGTTGTCACTGCCGTATATGTATCACCTTTGTCGAACAAGCCATTTTGTCCAATATCATTTGTGCCGTAGAAAAGTTTAGCATCACCGCTAACTTTTACATTATCTAACGCAAATGCGCTTGCACCCATTACCATTGCGGCTACTAGACTCATTTTTACTAATTTCATTGATTCTCCTTAAATAAAACTTGACTTTGGGGATTACCCCTGTTTTGTTTCGTCGGGTTTATTGTAACGCTGGAAATCTTAAATTACGCTGTTATTCCAAAAAAATATTTACTATTCGTTTACCTAATATCAATTCTCTAAAAAGCAATCCAAACAATTTTGTCGCATTTACTTTTATACCGTATCAAACCATTCTGTATTACTTTGTGGTATAGTTTGGTTTAGTTCAAAATGATTACATTAGCATAAAGGAAATTCATGCGCATAAAAGCCAAATCGTATCTTTACACTGCCTTATCGACTCTTGTTTTAAGCGGGTGCGCTGCCAATACTACGGGCGTTGCTCCCTCTCAAAACAGTAATCTGCAAACCGTCTCACCCAGTGGTACTGCCGCATCCGAGGGAGGCGCTATGCAGCGATCATTAGACAAGTGGTTAAAAGAAGAGTGGACACCGATGACTGCTGCACCTTCTGTCGAAACAACGACATCTCCTGATGGAAAAGTAGTCACAACCACTAAAGAAGTTGTAGCCCCTCCTGCGGATGAGACATCGTTTACGTTGCAAAAATATGCGGATAAATGGAAAGCGTATCACGAGAAACAAGCAAAACTAAATGAAGGAAAGCCCAAAGAGGCTTCAAATGTAGAAAAATTAGAAAGAATGCCCATAATAGGAAAGTAACGTTTCGTAACGTTACTCTCTATTCTCCCACACAAAAACAGTTTTACCTTCTTCGTTTTTCTCTACCGCTGGCATTGCCATGATGCTGTACCCCGCATCGACGTAATGAACTTCACCGCTAACACCGCTTGCGAGATCACTCAGCAGATACATTGCTGAATTTCCGACCTCTTCGATGGTGACGTTTTTGCGTAATGGTGCGTTTGATTCGTTCCAGTTTAGAATTTGTTTGAAATCACCGATACCGCTTGCAGCCAGAGTTTTGATAGGTCCCGCACTGATGGCGTTGACACGTTGCCCTTTGGATGCACCCAGCTCTACAGCCATATAACGGACGCTGGATTCGAGTGCTGCTTTTGCAACTCCCATGACGTTATAGTTCGGGATGTATTTTGGTCCACCAAGATAGCTTAGTGTGATGATTGATGCTTTGGGAGCCAAAACGCTTTCAAGACGGTTTGTGAGATCAATAAACGAATAAACCGAAATGTCCATCGCGATTTGAAATGCGGATTTACTGGTTTTCATAAAGCCTTCGGTCAATGCTTCTTTGGGAGCAAATGCAACTGAGTGAACCAAAAAGTCGATTTGACCAAAATCCGCTGCGACCAATGCCGCAATCGCATCCATATCGTTCTCATCTGAAACATCGAGTTTATAGACAGGAGAGTTGTTAAAAGCTTTTGCAATTGGCTCTACTCGTTTTTTTAATGCATCATTGAGATAGGTAAACGCCATTTGCGCACCTTGAGCATGCAGTGCTTGAGCGATACCGTACGCGATAGATTTATCATTTGCCAATCCCACGATTAGACCTTTTTTACCTTGCATTATCATTATTATTCTCCTAAATCTGTATTTAACTCTGCCGCTTGCGCGATCATCTCACAAAAATCATGGGCACTTAGAGATGCTGAACCCACTAAAACGCCATCCACATTGCTAAGTGCCACAATCTCACCTGCAT
>JAGXHZ010000018.1 GCA_024635855.1 Sulfuricurvum sp. | reverse complement strand
CATCTTGGATTTCTGTTTTTTCTTTTAAAAGAAGTTCATTACGATTTTGTAGATTTTTTAATAGACGCGCTTTCCATAAAAAATAGGCAAGCAATACTGCGAGTATAGAGAGAAAAAACACTCTTTCGTAGTTGTATGACGATGTATCTGATGCGATTTGTTCTTTTTTAGGCAGCGGTATCACTGTAAGAGATTGAGTAGAAGGAGTTTGTTTTTTTAGATTTAGATCATTACGGTGTTGCATTAAAAGAAATTCAATATCATTGGCGACACCACGACTTACAAAAGCATTTGGATAATAAGGAGAGAGGTCTTTTAATACGGTTTGTGCGTCTTCGCGGTTTGAAAAAGGTTCGATTACAATAATATTATTTTTTCCTGATTTTCGGGTATGAATAATCAGTTGTTTCTCGTTGATATAGGGCATAAGAGCACTTTTTGGATCGGCTTTATCATGCTTGAATGCTTGCTGCGCTTCAGTTTTTGTTTTATAGGTATTAATAACTATTTTATAGTTATCACTAAGAGCAAAGAGAGACAACGAACAGTAATAAAGTAAAAATAGTATACGCATATTTATCCTAATTATCTAATAGATGGAGTATAACTAAAAAATGTGCTTAAAATGTGATTTAACTTTATATGATATGACCCATGCACTCTTTTTTAGTTTTTAAGTAGCCTTCATTATAAGGATTAGAGTCAATAATTACAGGGATACGTTCCACTATTTCAACATCCAATCCTTCGACTACTAATACTTTGGCAGGATTATTGGTTAAGAGTTTGATTTTTGTGAGCCCAAAATCATTAAATACTTCACGAACCACATCGTAGGTGCGCTCATCGGGAGCAAATCCTAGCTCTACATTTGCTTCGATGGTATTACGTCCTTGATCTTGAAGGGCGTAAGCATTGAGTTTATTGACAAGACCGATATTTCGCCCTTCCTGTGCATGATAGATGATCATGCCTCCTTCTTTGCCTATAAGCTTGAGTGCTTTGTGGAGCTGATTATTGCAGTCGCATTTAATGCTTCCAAACGTATCCCCTGTGAGGCACTGTGAATGGATACGAACCAGTGGAGCTTCAACGGCTTCAAAGTTTTCTGTAAAAACGGTAAGATGTTCTTGACATCCTTCTTTATAAGCACGAATTTTAAAGTGCCCATATTTACTCGGTAGATTGGCAATGGCAGATTTTTCAAAAGTGGGGATAATAGTTTTCATAAAGTGCATTATAATCGTTGTTTTTTAAAAATGGGTTATTAATTAAATCAGCAGTACAATTCATCCATTATTTTTAGGGAGTGTTACCAATGAACCGTTTTCGCCGTACACGTTCGAACTCGACTTTGCGCTCGTTAGTACGAGAAACGCATGTGAGTGTAGATGATTTTATCTATCCATTATTTGTGAGACCGGGGGAGGGGATAAAAACCGAAGTTTCCTCTATGCCGGGTGTCTATCAAATGAGTTTGGATGAAATACTCAAAGAATGTGGCGTATTACAATCGTTAGGGCTTAATTCGATACTTTTATTTGGTATTCCCCAAGTGAAAGATTCGATTGGAAGCGATGCTTTATGCGATCACGGGATTATCGCGACAGCGGTTCGTGCAATTAAACGTGCTTATCCGCAAATGTTTGTTGTTACTGATTTGTGCTTTTGTGAATATACCGACCATGGGCATTGTGGTATTTTAGATCACGTTCATGAAACGGTGGATAATGATTTAACGCTTGGTATTTCAGCGCAACAAGCATTGGTTCATGCTCGTGCAGGAGTGGATATGATTGCACCCTCAGGAATGATGGACGGTATTATTGCGTCATTGCGTGATGCACTTGATGCAGGCGGATACCCAAATCTTCCCATTATGGCATATTCTACTAAATTCGCTAGTGGCTATTATGGACCATTTCGGGATGTTGCTGAATCCGTACCCAGTTTTGGTGATCGTTCAACCTATCAGATGGATCCTGCCAATCGTCGTGAGGCTATTCGAGAAAGTCTTGCAGATGAAGCTCAAGGTGCAGATATCTTGATGGTGAAGCCGGCATTAGCGTATTTGGACATCATTCGAGATATTCGTGAAGCCTCTTCATTGCCGTTAGCCGTTTATAACGTGAGCGGAGAGTATGCGATGCTGAAATTCGCCGGAAAAACAGGTCTTATTGATTATAATCGAGTGATGATGGAAACGATGATTGGGTTTAAGCGAGCGGGTGCTGACATCATTATTAGCTACCATGCTAAAGAAGTAGCACAGATTTTGAATTAATAAAATAGTTTTATGCTATGATTGTTTTTTGAATGCAGAGGAATTAAAGTGAGACATTTTTTAACGTTACGTGACTATACCAAAGAAGAAATTTTAGAAATTATCGATTTGGCATTGCTCATTAAAAGAGAACATAAAGCCAAAAAGCCGCATCATTACTTGGCAGGGCAGACGTTGGCGATGATTTTTGAAAAAAGTTCAACACGGACTCGTGTCAGTTTTGAAGCGGGGATGTTTCAATTGGGCGGTCATGCGCTGTTTCTCTCTAATCGTGATATTCATTTAGGACGCGGAGAACCTGTCAAAGATACATCACGTGTCATCTCTTCGATGTGTGATATGGTAATGATACGTACTTACGAACACTCTATGCTTGAAGAATTTTCCAACTATTCAAATGTTCCTGTTATCAATGGTCTTAGTGACAGCTATCACCCTGTTCAGCTAATCGCTGATTATATGACGATGGTGGAGTGCGGACGGCATGAAAATCCTATTGTTGCGTATATCGGTGATGGAAATAATATGACTCACTCATGGTTGATGTTAGCCAGTAAGCTCGGCTTTGAGCTTCGTGTTGCCACTCCAAAAGGGTATGAGTGTGATCCGACCATCGTGGCAGAGGCTATGGCCTTAGCAGAAGAAAGTGGGGCAAAAATTTCATTTACTCACGATCCAAAAGTAGCCGTTTTAGGTGCTACGGTCGTAACAACCGATACATGGATTTCAATGGGTCAAGAAGAAGAAAAAGCTAAGCGTTTAGAAGATTTTGTAGGTTATATCGTCGATACTTCTTTGATGGGATTGGCTGATCCTTATGCACTATTTTTGCATTGTCTGCCTGCTTATCGTGGAGTTGAAGTGAGTGAAGAAGTGCTGGAAGGGAATCAAAGTGTTATTTTTCAAGAGGCAGAAAATCGCCTTCATGGTCAAAAAGGGTTAATGGTTTGGTTGGATAAACATCGATAAAAAGGGGTTATGATGCGTTGGTTTTTTATAGTAGGATTGATGAGTGTCTGGATGCATGCAGCTGAAGTGGTTGCTGTTGGCGATAAGTTTAAAAACTCTGACAAATGCAGAGCATGTCATAATCATATAGTGAATCAATGGGATGATTCATGGCACAGTAAATCTCACTACGAGAATGATGAGTATTTTCAAAAAACCATCGATTATATTTCTCGAAAAACGCATACCTCTGTTGGAAGTTTGAAAGTTGAGTGTGCAACGTGTCATAATCCTCGTATTTCTGTGACCAAAACCAGTGCTGAATATGAAGCGCTTGCTTCTCTCAAGGCCACTGGACATACTAATGTGGATAAAGCGCTTGGAAGCGATACCATTTCTGAGGGAATCAATTGTGTTGTTTGCCATAATATTGATCAAATCCATGATGGATTGCCTGAAAATAAGCGAGGTATGGAGCGGGTAACGTGGATGAAATCAGGTATTATGAGTGGACCGTATGATGATGCTAAATCGCCCTATCATAAAGTTGAACCCCGTGAGTTTATGAGTACTAATCCTGATCAGCTTTGTTTTGTGTGCCATGCGAATGATACGTCGAAAGAAGGGCATCGCTTTACAAACATGAAAACCGATTTTAAAAGCGGCGGAAAAAAATGTGTTGATTGTCATATGGGACCACGCGTTGAGGGAGTTGCAGCAACTTTGCGTAATGCAAATGGGCAACAGCATAAACGTATGATACGTTCGCATGGATTCAAAGGAGCACATACCGAAAATATGTGGCAGGGAGCATTGGGTGTTGATGTTCGAAAAACATCGAATACATTAGAGGTAAAACTGACAAATCCTCAGCCTCATGCGCTTCCAAACGGTTTTGGTGCGAGAGAAATTTTGATTGAAGCCAACTATATGAATGGTCAACAAGTTATTCAAACAAAAACTCTTTCATTGACGTCAAACTATGTGAGTAAGCGAGGTAAGCCTACGGTACCTCATTTAGCGGTAAAAACAGTTCAAAATATTTCAATACCGGCAGAAAGCTCTAAATCATTTTCATTACCGCTGGTTGCGAATTCCGATCAAGTAATGATTGTTGTTTCCTATCGATTGGTTAATGACGAAGTACGAGAAATGCTAGAATTAAAAGACCCTATTTGGTCGAAGAAAATGGTGATTAAGAAGCTAAATTTAAAACTGTGAGGCTTAAGCCTCAGCAGTTTTAATTCATCTCTACTTTGATAATAAGGTCGGTTCCTTCTTCTACAACATTAAATTTGTGTTTGTGACAAAAAGTATTATTCATCTCTTCCGCCCATTCTCCGGCTTCTGACAATGCGTCATCTTTATTATCAAAACTTTTAACTGAGGGCATCCCGCTTCGTTTAAAACAGCCACACTCTTTTTCCATACGTACGTTAAACATAGTCTTTCTCCGAAATAATTTTTGGAAGTATAATCTCTGAAGTTTAAATGAAATAGTCCGAAAATTAAACATTTTGAAACTAAAGATTAACTTTAGCTTTTATTACAGTGGGTTTGTCAGGAGTAATTATGCTTATATAAGTTATAATTCGCTCGAAATTTTTGGGTGCCTTCGTAAAGCTTTATAAATACTAAAACTTTACTAAGGTACCTTCCATGGTAGAGAGAGCAATCTTTCGAAAATTTGTCGTCCAAGAGGACAATATTTAACGTCATCGTCACACAGCATAGCAACATGGGCTTTTTAGGAAATATTTTCGCTTTAGTGAAAAACGGATTCCTTTTTTTGTTGGCGCGGCGTACATACAAAAGGTAGAAATATGAACAACGTAGAAACAGAACTCGTAGTAGTCGATCAAGATCTTCCAACATTTGCTGATTTCGGTCTTCGTAAAGAGATTATGCAAAGCATCGAATATGCAGGTTTTAAAAATCCTAGTCCAATCCAGTCAATGGTAATCCCTGTAATTATGGAAGGGCGCGACGTTGTTGGTCAAGCTCACACCGGTACGGGTAAAACAGCAGCATTTGGACTTCCAGCACTTAATAAAATGCATTTAAAGGGTGGTATCGAAATCCTTATCATCACTCCAACGCGTGAACTTGCGAACCAAGTAAGTGATGAGATTTTCAAATACGGTAAGCATCTTGGTGCTCGTACGGTTACTATTTATGGTGGTAGTTCGTACAATCGTCAATTGGATTTGATCGATCGCGGTGCGCAAGTAATCATTGCAACTCCAGGACGTTTATTGGATATGCTTAGCCGTGATATGCTAAAAGGCTTTTCTCCTTCAACGGTTATTCTGGATGAAGCGGATGAAATGCTTGATATGGGCTTTTTGGATGATATTAATGAAATTTTCAGTTATCTTCCAACTGAGCGTCAAACATTGTTGTTTTCAGCAACGATGCCACAGCCAATCAAACAACTTGCAGAGCGTATCTTGGTAAATCCATTTTTTGCGTCTATCACAAAATCTGAAACGACCAATACGGATATTACACAGCAGTATTATGTTATCGAAGAATCTGAGCGTGATGATGCCATTATCCGTTTGATGGATGCTGAAGATGCTAAAAAAACCGTTGTTTTCTGCCGTACGAAAAAAGAAGTTGATCGTCTTTCAAATGTATTGTCAGCAGCAGGTTATTCGGCTAAAGGACTTCATGGAGATATGGAGCAACGTCAGCGCGAAAGTGTTATCAAGGGTGTTAAATCCGATGCTTTCGATGTATTGATTGCAACCGACGTAGCAGCTCGCGGTTTGCACATTGATGGCATTACTCACGTATTTAACTACCATATTCCTTTTGATCCTGAGAGTTATGTTCACCGTATCGGTCGTACAGGACGTGCGGGTAAAAAAGGGGTGGCGATTACTTTGGTAACACCGCTTGAGTTCAAAGAACTTCAGCGTATCCGTGCAAAAGTAGGAACTACTATGGAGCATGCATATATCCCAAGTAAAATGGATGTTAAAAACTCTCAAGTGAATCGTCTTCTTGCAGAGATTGAAAAACAGCATATTTATGATGAAGCACATAAAGTTTTAGATGCACTCAAGCAAGATTTCGACCAAGAGCAAATCGCGTATAAACTTATTTCCGTTCTTATGGAGCGCAACACCGTTCAAGGACCAAATCAAATTGGTATTGCAGCAGAGCGTTTGGATAAAATCTTGAGTAATCTCGAGAGTCGTGGCGGAAGCGGTGGCGGTAATCGTCGTCCTGGCGGCGGTGGATACCGTGGTAACAACAATCGTGGCGGAAGCGGCGGCGGATACCGTGGTAATAATGACCGTAATGCTAGCAGCGGCGGAGAGCGTAGTTCTTCTGGTGGCGGATATCGTGGTAACAACGATCGCAATGCTAGCGGCGGCGGAGAGCGCAGTTCTGCCGGCGGTGAACGTGGAGATCGTTCACGCAGCTTTAGCGGTCAAAATCGTTCAGATAGCAGACCAAGAAGTTAACTTACCTGTCATTCCCAACTTGTTTGGGAATCCAGCTTGATCTTTAATTCTTTTAAAAATGGCTCCATTGGAGCTATTTTAATACTTCCCTCTCTTTGTTTAACTCCCCATATTGGTTCCGGAAAATAGCTGTCATCGCTAAAACGTGCCATTATATGCCAATGAACCCTCGGACACATGTTGCCAAACGAAGCTATATTGATTTTATCCGGTTTGAAATACTCTAACATCTCTTTTTCGATAAAATCCAAACAGTTCCAAATCATCTCTTTTTCAGGGCTTGAACACTGTGAAAATTCTTTGTGGGGTGTATGGGTAAAGATTTTAAGCCAAGGGATTTCACTGTCGTGAAGTTCGATGTAAATGAGGGAATTTGAGTAGAGCATAAAAGACCTTTTTCAATAAGTCTTTTATTGTAGCAAAAGAGTCTTTATTTACCTTTTCCGGCAAAAGGGACGAGGGCACTTCCCCATGTCAAACCACCGCCAAATGCATCAAGAAGCATCAAATCACCTTCTTGAAGGCGTCCTGATTCATAGATGTCATTGATTGCCATTGGAATGGATGCGCCAGAGGTATTACCGTATTTTTCGACAGTAAGGACAACTTGTTCCTCTTCTAGGTTTAGTGCATCGCCAACCGCTTTGATAATACGGTAATTGGCTTGATGAGGAATGAAATGCTTGATAGCAGATGAGGCAATGCTATTTTCTTCTAAAATAGCTACAACATCGCTTGTCAGAGTACGAACAGCTACTTTAAACGTTTCATTCCCTTTCATCTTCATAAAGCATCCCGCTTTTTCACGATTTGCTTCATCGTGGACTGATCCGCTTCCTCCATTTGGAGTCATCAATAGATCAGCATAGGCACCATCAGATCCTGTATGAACGTCAATAATTGCTCCAGATTTATCATCCGTTGCACTGATGATAGCAGCACCTGCACCGTCACCAAAAAGAATACACGTTCCACGATCGGTATAGTCGGTTATTGAGCTAAGTTTTTCAGCTCCGATAATAAGAACATTTTTTTTCATTCCAGATTCGATAAATGCTTTGGCTACACTGAGTGCATAAACAAATCCGGTACATGCCGCAGAAATATCGTACGCCATTATTTTCTGAAGCCCCAGTTTATCAGCAATAATTGTAGCCGTTGAGGGCATGCAAAAATAATCGGGTGATATTGTGGCACAAATGACCATGTCGATTTCGCTTTTATCGATACCTGCTCGATCTATGGCAAGCTTTGCCGCATTGACACCCATATCACTGGTTGTTTCAGTTTCTGCTGCTATGTGGCGTTCTTTTATTCCAGTTCGCTTAAAGATCCACTCATCGCTTGTATCGACCATGCGTTCAAGATCTGAATTGGAGAGAATTTTTGTGGGGACATAAGCTCCAATAGAGCGGAAGGCTGCATACATGGTGTACCTTTGTGTCAGGCTAGTTTAGTTTTTAAGTTCTTCAAGACGATTTTCTATGTGTACATTTACACCTGTATCGACGTAGCGAATT
>JAGXHZ010000119.1 GCA_024635855.1 Sulfuricurvum sp. | reverse complement strand
TTCAACTTTATCAACCACTTTAGTGACGTCACGATTGACAATACCAAGAATGACGAAGAATATGAAGCACTCCAGACCCACGAAAAAATAGCCAAACTCCTCATTGACGGAGACAAAGAGCGGATGATTCCGCTGGTGGATAAAGCACGGCTAACGATCAAGCCTGATGTCATCGTGAATGAGATCCTCATTGATGCGATGAAAGTGGTCGGGGAGATGTTTGGAAGCGGCAAAATGCAATTGCCGTTTGTATTGCAAAGCGCTGAAACGATGAAAACCACCGTTGATTATCTCAATCCCTACCTCACCAAACAAGAAAAAGATACCGATACTACCCTCGTGATCGGAACGGTCAAAGGAGATGTCCATGACGTGGGTAAAAATCTTGTGGATATTATCCTCTCCAATAATGGCTTCAAAGTCATCAACGTAGGAATCAAAACCGAACTCGATGAATATTTAGAGGTTATGAAAACCAAGGAAATACACGCCATCGGTATGTCTGGGTTGTTGGTAAAATCAACACAAGTGATGAAAGACAATCTCGAGACAATGGCATCCATGGGGATAACCATCCCAGTCTTGTTGGGTGGTGCAGCACTCACTCGTAGCTTTGTCGATGATTTTTGCCGACCGATTTATAAGGGTCCGATCTTTTATTGTCGTGATGCCTTTGATGGTGTCATTGCCATGAGCCGTATTGAGAAATACAATGAAAATCCAGACGTTGGTTTAGACGTTAGACTGGGCGGAGATATGATTGAGCGCGAAACCAAAAAGGTTAAAGAGGTTATTATCCCCCCATTCTCTGAGCTTAAAATGCCCACTCGTGAGGTTAAAATCCCAACTCCTCCCTTTTGGGGACGACGGGTTTTACGCAAAGAGCAGCTTGATTTTGACATGGTATGCGAGTGGATTAACAAGCGAAGTTTATTCAAAATGCACTGGGGCTATAAACGTGCAGGGATGGAAGTAAATGCCTATAAAAGACTCTTAGAGACAAAAGTCTACCCAGCCTACGAGCGGATAAAACGAGAAATCGTAAAGCGTGGATTGTTTGATCCAACCATAATTTATGGCTACTATCCGGTGCGAAGCAGTGATCAAGAAATCCTCATTTTCGATGAGAGCTACGGATGGAATGTGGATGAGAATGCTAACCGTATGCCTCTTGAAAATGTTATAGGCAATGCCAAATATCTCTTTGAGTTTCCACGCCAACGCAAAAGCCCTCACCGTGCACTCAGTGACTTTTTCACCCACACTCGTGATGACGTGCTGCCACTAACATGCGTTAGCGTCGGAGATAAGTTCAGCGCTTACGAGCAAGAGCTGTATGCCAAAAATGAGTACCTTGAATACAATATGGTCCATGGTTTTGGAGTAGAGCTTGCGGAAGCACTCGCTGAAGTCGCACACAAGCAAATCCGACTGGATCTGGGGATTGTAAGTGATGATGAAGGGAACAGTTTGCGTGATGTCAGGATGAACCGATATGCTGGTGCACGTTACAGTTTTGGTTATCCGGCATGTCCCGATTTAGAGCAAAGCCGCATCATCTTTGATTTGTTACGCCCCGAAGAGTTTGGAATCGTTCTTTCCGAAACCTTTCAAATCCATCCCGAACAAAGTACGACAGCACTCGTTGTCCATCACAAAGAGGCGACGTATTACAGTGTGTAACTTGACTTTGTTTTTTGTTTGGTTATAATTTTATTGCGAACATATCTATCTGTAGCTTTGATGGAGCGGTAAAACTAAGGTTGAGGGATTAATTACCCCTTGACCTTTTTTTTTGCCCTCCAAAAAAGCTATAGATAGGGGGTCTCTATGGATAAGATTATGTTCGCGCTATTTCTTATGTGCATTTTTGTACCACTAATTCATTAGTGCCAAGGGGTTTATCCCCTTGATCCCCCATTCCTTCATCTTGACTTTAGAAAACCAATTGTGAAAAGCTCTCCTTAAACTCACTCTCATTCGCATAATTATAAAAAGGCAATCCAAAAAGTTTATAACAACTGTTTTCATAAAGCTCTAATCCGTTCTCATTTCTATCGTGTAGCACTATGACATTTTTGGAGGTTAACGCGGTAATATCGTTCAAAAACTCATTTTTCCACTTCTCAGGAGAATTTTCAAACCCCTCTTTTTCATCTTTTGCCCAGTCACCTTTTGGCTCACAAAAAATTTGATGAATGCAATCACTTTTATCTTTTAAAAGTAATACAAAGTCTGGTTCAAATTTTGCTCCGTCCCTTGTTTTATCAAAACTGTATATTTCAAACGCTTTCTCATTTCGTAGTAGTTTGACATCTTTATATTTTGATTTTAGTTCATCGGAAACTTTTAACATAAAATCCGTAAAATGTTTTTCTTCGCTCGTGCCACCATGAGATTCAAAAATATACCATCCTTCAATAATATCAATTGTACTATCGCTATCTTTGAGTTTAAGCGTTTTCTTCGGTGGAATTCTTGAGCTGATTCGTACAGGATAAAATTCGCGGCTTCCCACAAAATCTTTAGCATTTCTCAGTATTTTATCTTCGATATGCCCCAAAACTTCGACTACAAAATGAATCTTTATTTCATCGGTTATCTCCAACTCTTTTACGGTAAGAAAATCAAATTCAATACTTCCAAGATATACCTCACTGGTTATAAATTCACGGATGCTTTTTAAATTGACAAAATATTTTTTCAAATTAGCAAAATAAAAAAATGGCTTTTTATTGATAGCTACACGTACAAGATCGGGGTTTTCATCTTTTAGTTTGAATTTCTTTGTTTTACTAAAATTGACCTCTTTTACATCCTCTTCAAAGACGCTCAACTCGTGCGTTGTATTATTGATATATCTTTTTTGCGTTTTATACGACTTGCCTAAATAATCGCTAATGCCTACAACTTCGCTTTTATCTTGCGGAATTTTTTTGTTGGTATAGACGACACCGTTTTTATAAAGCTCATCGTCTAAAAAACTCTGTTTTACTTTTAATTCAACGATTTTAAAGTCTTCTTCCTTATCATCAATCAGCCCGATTTTTCTAAGTTCTTTGGTGAGTGATGCGATATAATCGCTTTGATTGACACTGTAAAAGTGCATCTCTTCTAAAATTTTGAGCGGATTTTCAAAATCAGTATCAAACTTTCGTTTGTACTTATCGTCATCGTTATACACAAATGGAAAATATCTCGCACCTCGCCCGATAAGCTGTGCTTCGCTTATCGTACTTTTTGCTGTTTTTTTCATCTCATCAAGTTTAACAATATCAAAAAGGTTGAGAACATCCCAACCCTCATTTAAAATATCGACGGCAAAAATGGCTCTTATTTTATTGCCGACATCCTCAAGAGAGTTAAGATTTTTGAGTTTTTCTTCTTTATCTTTTACTTTTGAGTGGATCACCAAACAGTTAGATTTGGCAAAACTGTATTGTATATTTTGGACAAAAGTTTTTTTATCCGTCACAATTTTTTCTAACGCTTGTATCGCTCCAACGGTTGAGAGTTTAAAAATTTCATCTATCTTTTCTACACTCAAATCATCAATAAGCTTCACAAATTCCTCAAAAACTGCGTCGATATTATCCGTATTTTTGACGGTTTTAAACATGATAACGGGTTTAATACTGAGATTTAACTCTTTTTTGGCAATGAGACGACGGTATTCGCTTATCATCACCGCTTGAAGCATCCGTTTTTTATCATCCAAATTATCGCTAATGAGTTTTATATCTTTGCTGTATCTATCTTCACGGAACTTTATAAGCGGATAATCGGCGATAATTTTATCTTTGTACTTCGCCCCTATCTTTTGATCTTCCAAATCTTGTGTGGCGGTAAACTCTAGCAAGATATTTTCACGGTTGGTGTTCAGAAGATTTCGGGTTGTTTGCTCCCAGTTTTGCTCTGTCTCTTTTTCACTCTTTGTATCAGCGTTGAGATGGTGTGCTTCATCGGCGATAAGTACCAATTTTCGATTCGTAAAATCACCATACGTTATAGAGTTTTCTTTGATGGTCGTTTCTAAATCGCCGTGCAGTTTATTGATTGTGGTGAAGAGGATATTGATTGCCTCTGATTTTGCACCATCAAATGTATCTTCTATCACGTTAATCTCTGCTTCCGAATTTTGTATCCGTATTTGCTCTGTAAATAGATATTTTGATGCGTATTTGTTGACCAGATTCTCTTTGGTTTTGGTGATGATGTTATTGGTGTTCACAAAAAAGATAAAATCTCGATACCCTCGCTCATAGAGGTACAAGATGGATGCAGCGATAATATTTGTTTTTCCGCTTCCCGTCGCCATGTGAAATAAGAGGTGTTTGTGCGGTATTTCTTTGTGTTTTTTACTGCTCATGTAAAAGATGAAATTTTCCAAAGCACTCACTTGATACTCACGCAACGGCTGTTTTATATTTTCCGTAATACTTTTGGGAATATCGGGTTTATCGACATATTCAAAAGCACTTTCAATGCTTTGATAGAGAAGATTAGACATTTTCAAGTCCATAAAACTGTTTGTTAATGGCTATCTCTTCGCTTGATATTTTATACTCATCATCTTCTATCTCACTCACGGGAAGATAGTACATATTTTTATTGAGTTTGCCTATTTCAGCCTCTTTGAAAGTGTCAATCTGTTTGAGTTCAGCGTAAATAAAACTGCCTCCACCGCCCCATCCAACCGATTTACTGATACCGCCTTGTTCGCCCTCAATCACTTTTTTCATTCTCTCTACGGCAATATCTTCGATATAGTCCATCTGTTCGATACCGATATAGCGACGGTTCATTTTGTGCGCTACGGCGGCGGTTGTGCCACTGCCTAAATGGTAGTCAAGAATAATGTCACCTTCATTTGTAACAATATTCATAATGCGTTGAATTAATTTTTCAGGCTTTGGGTTATTAAAAACATCCATACCATTGAACAATTCTTTTAAATGTTGACTTGCTTCATCATTTGAACCAGCATCCAACCACACACTACGGGTATTCTGACCTTTATGTTCACTCAAAAACCTCTTTTTTTTCGGCTCTTTTGACTTTCCATCATTTCCCCACCAAATTAGCTTATCATCAATTCTCTGTTGATGTGTTGTTTGATCGCATGCCCACACCCTTGTAGAGTCAGAGTAGGTATCAGGAAAAATTATTTCTTTCGTCATTGGATTAATAATTCCATAATATAGATTTGGTCTTTCTTCCTTTGTCCATTTACTACGATAATCAGTTTCTGCCCATAATCCGCGTGAATCATTATCAGGATTTTTATACTGTTTTTGCTGTTTTTCATCAAGTTTATGGCGAGGTAATTGATTATGTTCATTACCATAAATTAAAATATTGTCATGCGTGAATGCGAATGATGGCTTATTGTCCCCTGTAGTTTTTTTCCAAGCTACAGTACCAATATATGATTTCCGACCAAAAATATCATCACATAATACTTTGCAATAATGGGCTTCCGTGTCATCAAGATTAATCCAAATAGTTCCATCTTTTGATAACATCTCACGTGCCATTTCCAACCTATTTTTCATAAACGTGAGCCATGTTGAATGATTAAATTTATCGTTATATTTGAAGCTGTCATTTCCTGTATTGTAGGGTGGGTCAATGTAGATAAGTTTCACTTTTCCCGCATATTTTTTCTTCAAACTGTGCAGGGCTATGAGATTATTTCCTTTGAGGATTAGGTTGTCGTCCATTGTAATTTCAGAGGGGATGGATTCTTCGCAAGCTGGATTCCCGCTTTCGCGGGAATGACGGGAGTATCGTTTTATATTAGTAAGCGCTTTTGGCTCAAAAAGTCTATCAATCTCATCACGGCTTAGTATTTCGTTGTAAAAAACTTCATTGTTTTTTTCATCATCTTTACTTTGTCCACCTTCTAAAACGCAATCTTTATGCGGCCATGCCAAAACTACATCGTCAAACTTTTTGACAAAACTGTCTTTTTTTATAAGCCCTATTTTGTTGGTATAGCTTGTATACGAGTTTTTACTAAATTCGTTCATCGTAAAAAACTCTATAAGCTTGTTTTGATTCAGAACCAAAGCACCCTCTATCGAGATAAAAAACTGCTCTTTTGCCTTTTCATCGCCTAAAAGTAAACCGATAAATTCAGGGTCGAGATTTTCTATTGCTTCGAGTACATTGTGTACAAAAATATTCCCCTCTTTATCGATAAATCGTTCACTCTTTTTGAGTACCTCTTGCATATGTTGGAAAATTGCCAAAGCCATGTTTCTTCTTTTTTTAATTTTATGAGTAATAGTTGCTGATTATATATCAGCTGAATAGAATTATTCCTTATAGAATAACTTATTAATGGAATAATTACATTGTTGTTTCTGCTGCTATCTAATGAGTAAATTGCTTATCAAAAAGGTAATTTATGACGAAAAGAGATATGGCAGGTTATTTGGGAGTAGATACAAAAACCATTTATAATTGGGAAAAATATAAGCCAAATTTATACAAAATAGTCATGCAGGGATTTGAAGTCGAAGCGGTAGTGAAAGAGGCAAAAGAGCATTATGAGCGGTTAGAAAAGATTACAGTGCAGTCGAAGGGGTAGCTTACTTTGTCATACCGTGCTACGACACGGTATCCATCTGCTGTTGTGAATCCCGTATCTACCCTAAAGGGCACGTGAAGTACGGGATGACGAACCCCACACCTTCTCCATCCATTCCCCCATCTTCGCTTCATACCCACTGTTTTTAAACTCGACAAATTTTAGCGGTTTTGAGAGATACTTTTGATCTACCCATCCGCCAAAGTCATGCGGGTAAAGATAGTTTGCTCCGCGTGGGCGTATTGCATCGGGGATTTCCAAAATCACTCCATTTTGACCACTTCGAGCGCTGTATTGATTGCATTATAAGCCGTATTAGATTTAGGAGAAGCACAGAGGTAAATCACTGCTTGCGCTAAAATAATCCGTGATTCGGGATACCCGATTTGCTTCACGCTCATCATTGCCGAGGTGCATAACGTAAGAGCTTGCGGGTTTGCATTGCCTACATCTTCACTGGAGAGTATGACCAACCGTCGAGCGATAAACTCAGGCGGTTCACCGCCCTCGATAAGGCGTGCGAGATAATAAATCGCCGCATCCGCATCACTGCCGCGAATACTTTTAATCAATGCGGAAGCCAAATCATAATGAACTCCTGCTTCCGAACTCCCCTGTGCTTGTGCGGTGGGACGAAGAGATTTGAGCAAAGAGAGAGTAATAGGTTTATTAAGGACTGATGCTACTTCCAGGAGCTTGAGCATGGCACGAGCATCACCTCCTGAACTTGCTATCAGATACTCACGTGCATCGTCTTCTACTACGACAGACGTTCGAGCTAACAAATCCTCTAACGCATCAACACCAATTGTTTGCAACTCAAACAAGAGTGAACGAGATCGCATCGCCGCAGTCAAGCTAAAATAGGGATTTTCCGTCGATGCACCGATCACTAACGCACTGTTTTTTTCCATAACCGGCAATAACACCTCTTGCTGATTTTTTGCCAGACGGTGTACCTCATCGATAAAGATAAGCGGTTTGGTGAGAGAATTTTCGTATTGATTAAAAATTTTTCGTAAATCTTCGATTTTGAGGGAAGTTGCATTAAATTCATAAAAAGGAAGCTCCATAACGGAGGCAATGATCCGAGCCAAGGTTGTTTTACCGCAGCCGGGAGGACCATAAAAAAAGGAGTGGGTGAGGTTTCCGCTCTCGCAAAGAGAACGTAACGGTGCTTCGCTTGAGCATAAATGAGATTGTCCTACTACCTCATCAAAAGTTTTAGGACGAAGTAAATAGGTGAAGTCAGCCATTATTTTTTAAACTTATTATCCGTTTTCGGTCTGTATTTATTCGTTCCGAAAACTTCATTTTCAGGCTTCACTTTTTTATCTTTGATAAACTCTCGTTTGGTCGGTTTTTTCTCGTCTTTTGCTGCAGGCTTTGCGCTGAATTTACCATCTTTTGAAAATTTCTTATCAAATTTACCAAGAGCTCCAGTAAACTTTTTCTCAGACTTTTGTTTCATTTTAGCCGCTTTTTCCGCTGTTTCTAAAAAGTCACGTAAAGAGGCATATTCGTTGCGCTCCAAAAAGCGGACTTTGCCCGTTGGAAGATTGTTGAGCTCTATTCCTCCGAAACTAAGGCGTTTCAAATCCACGATTTCAGCACCGAAATGGGCGAAGAAGCGACGTAATTCACGGTTTTGCCCCTCTCCGATAGCCACTTTTAGGATGGAGTAATCGCCTTGATCTTTTTGCACCTGATAGGCGTAAAACGGAGCGAAGCTCATCGGTCCCTCTTCGGCATACTCATGCGCTCCCGCACTGGCATCGTCAAGCTCTAACCCCTCACCCATGGCGATTTTCATCCCCTCGGTAACAGGTCCTTTGATTTTGATCTTGTAAACACGCTCCATTTTAGATGTCATCAGTGCAGTAGCAACACGCGATGCATCGGTGAGAAGCAATAATCCCTCTGACGCATAGTCCAGACGTCCGACAGGGATAAAATGTTTGTAATTGCTAGAGAGTGAATCGTAAATCGTTTTACGGTTTTGGGGATCTTTTTTGGTCACTAACTCACCGCGCGGTTTGTTATAGACGATGACCGTAAATTGATCGGTTGCGGTGATTTTATGACCGCTTACGCTGACATTGGCACTGCGCTCATCCACGGATACGGCTGGATTTTTTTCGATTTCACCATCAATACGGACATACCCATCCAAAATCGCCTGATCTGCTTCACGGCGAGAATAAGTCGAGTAGTGGGCTATAAATTTGTTAAGTCTCATCATGAGATACCTGCTTCCACGAGTGTATGAAGATGCAATGCACCTTGAATTTTGCCCTCACCATCGGTGACGACTAACAATTGAATTTTTTTGTTTTCAATCAGCACCAATGCATCGCTTGCGAGCATGGAGCCATCATTTATGACCATTGGATTTTTCGTCGCGTACTCAAAAGCACTCGTTTCCAGTGAAAAATCTTTTCCCAGCAAGGCACGGCGGATATCTCCGTCACTGAGTAATCCTGAGAGTTTTCCCTCATTATCGATGAGCATGACCGTACCCAAACGCCCTTCGCTCAACACCAAAATCGCCTCTTTAAGAGGGGTGTTTTCGCTGACAATAGGGAGATTTTCGGTACGCATCAAATCGGATACTTTTACAAACAGCTTTTTACCCAATGCACCACCCGGATGAAACGAGGCAAAATCCTCTTTTTTAAATCCGCGTGCTTCCATCAGACACACCGCCAACGCATCGCCCATCGCCAAAGTCAGTGTCGTAGAACTCGTAGGGGCAATGTTCAAAGGACACGCTTCAACCGCAACATTGATGTTAATCACCTCATCACTGTACCGTCCCAAGGTCGATGCACTGTTGCGAGTCATGCCGATCAAGGGGATATCAAAACGCTTGATATGAGGCAAAATGGCACTAAGTTCAGGACTCTCACCACTGTAACTGATAGCAATGACAACATCATCACCGTCAATCATCCCTAAATCGCCATGAAGCGCTTCAGTTGGATGGAGAAAAAAGCTCGGCGTCCCCGTAGAGGCAAACGTGGCTGCCATTTTAGCCCCGATAAGTCCTGATTTTCCAACACCCGTAATAATCAGTTTTCCGCGGCATGCGAGAATGATCTCCACACATTTTGGAATCTCATTACCGATGGTTTTCATCGCATCACGCAATGTTTGCGCTTCGATTTCAAGTGTCTTGCAGGCTATTGCGATATAATCGTTGTTCATATACTAATTATAGCGGAAATGGACTTTATCCATGCAAAACCTTTATGTAGACGTATCCTCTTTAGATTATCGTGCCGTAGACAAATTCGCCCTGAGCGAAGAAATCATGATGGAGCACGCCGCCATCGCGGTAGAGCGTACCATTCGTGAACATTTCGTCCTTGGTTCATCCATTCTCATCGTCTGCGGAAGCGGTAACAATGGGGCAGATGGATTGGCTCTTGCACGGCTTCTTGAAGAGTCTTACGATGTCATTCTTCATCTCCCTTTTGGTGTCTCCTCCCCTCTTGCAAAACTTCAACTAAAGCGTCTTGATGC
>JAGXHZ010000017.1 GCA_024635855.1 Sulfuricurvum sp. | reverse complement strand
ACCCAGAATCTCCTGTGCCGCTTTAAAATTCTCTGCGTACACCGCGCGGGCACGATCCACATGAAACTCATTATCCCACGCCATCGCCGAAGCCGCTTGAAGCGGCAGAGGAGACGCGCATCCGACATAGGTGCGATACTGCGCGTACCCTTTTAAAATATCCGCATCCCCTGCAATAAATCCGCTTCGTAATCCCGGAGCAGAAGAGCGTTTGGAAATCGAGTTAATGACGAGGACATTTTTAAAGGACGTATTACCGACGTAAACAGAAGCTTCGAGGAGTGAGGGAACTTTTTGTGCTGTGTAAATCTCACTGTAACACTCATCATTAATAAGGAGAAAGTCGTGCTTCAATGCAAGTTTTACCCATTCTCCCAACTCTTCCAATGACAATACCGAAGCCGTCGGATTATTCGGAAAATTCAAAATCACCAAATCGCAAACCGCAAGCTCGTCTTCATTGACCACAGGCTTGAAACCGTTTTGTTCGGTCAAATTGAGGTGAATCACTTTTGAGCGAGAAGCAATCGCCGCCCCCTCGTAAATCTGATAAAAAGGATTAGTATACGCCATCACCGGCTCTTTTTTATCAAACAGATAATACTGCGGAAAATTAAAGAGCACTTCACGCGTTCCAAATGAGCTAATAAGTTCATTCGCTTGAAGCTCCACGCCAAAACGACTTTTGACAAAGGTTCTCATAGAATCATTAAGAGTCGCTTCACCGGCAGTCTTAGGATAACGGCGCAACTCTTCGGAGTGCTTGCAAATTGATTTTTGGATAAATGCAGGAGTATCAAATTGTGGTTCACCAATCGTAAGTGCGATAGGTGAATAGGCTGGATTTGGGATAACCCCCTCCAGCAAAGTGGCTAGTTTTTCAAAAGGATACGGTTCAAAGTGCAAAGGACGGTCTTTGTAGTGGAATTTTATAGGTACATTATAACAATTTAATACCCAATAACCTCTTTTTTCGCCGATATCATCCGATCTTCGCTCCCGTCCACCATTCTCTCAAAATCTTTAATCGTGTGTTTACTAATAACCATATAACGTCCTAATGCCATTGCATTATCACTGGATGAGGCATGTTGTCGATCAATCGTAAATGCTGCCGCGTATCCTGATCTTTTCGCATCCACGAGCAACGCATCATCATATATACCAAATACCCATGCGAGATACTTGATCTCATGTCCCATACGCTCTTCGAGTTTTTTCTTTGCACCGCCAAGCTGTTTATCGACAAATTTGGCGTACTCCACGGATGAGAGTTTTTTCTTCTCTTTTTTGAAATTCGGGTGCCAGTAGGTGTGAGACTCGACACGAAACAGTTTCGTCGTTTCCAGTTCCCGTAACTGTTCCCAGTTCATCGCATATTTGGCATTAGCAATCGCACTGGGATAGATAAAGAGTGTAACGGGGATTTTGTATTTTTTCACTATCGGCGCCATATCAGTGTAAACACTTTTGTGTCCGTCATCGACAGTGATGACGACCGATTTGGCAGGGATTGTTTTAACTTTACCGTTTAAATAGCCCATTGCCGTATCGAAAGGAATAACGGTATAGCCATGTATTTTAAGCCACTCCAACTGTTCACCAAACGCAGAATTTTTGATCGTCATCGAATCAGCGACTTCAACACCAAAACGGTGATAACACAAAACAGGAACTTTTTTCTCCGCAGCGAATGCCGTGCCGAAAAATAAAGTCAACATAAAGACTATGCGAACAAGGGAAAAGGGGAATGTCATTAAAGAATCTCTTTTGCTGTAAAATAAAACAGGATTATATCTGATAAAAAGATGAGAAATAACGCTTAAACGCGTAAACAAAAAAAATAAAGACAAAAAATAAAGCTCTTTAAACTCCTAAAAATAGGGGTTTTGAAAAAAACTTTACACATTTTCATCAAAACGCTTGACAAAGGTGGGGGGGAAAGTGGTATACTTCCGCCATATTTCTTAAGGAGTCTTACATGATGAAAATCGTTTCTGCTATGCTTTTAGCTGCTATGTTTATCGGGTGCAGCGAATCTGCAAAAACTGAAGCAGCACCTGCTGCAACTGAAGAAGTAGCACCTGCTGCTGAAGCTGCTACTGATGCTGCTGCTGTTGCAACTGATGCTGCTGCTGTAGCTACTGACGCTGCTGCTGTATCTGCTGAAGCTGCAACTGATTCTGCTGCTGCTGCAACTGATTCTGCTGCTGCTGCAACACCTGCTAAATAAGTTTAGCTTTTTCAACTTTATTTCGTGCTTCGGCGCGAAATACTTTCTCTAATCTCTCTTTTTTCCTTCCTTTAACATTTACTAAAACTAAATTATCGTAAACTGTCCTAATCAAATTTAGGAGATTTCTCTATGAAAATTATTTTATCCATAGCCTGCGTGCTTTTTCTACTCGGATGCAGTGAATCTGCTTCACAAGCACCATCAACCGAGATGTTATCAGCTACTACAGTTGTTGAAAACAATCTATCAGCATCCGAACAAACACCTACCCCTGGCACAACCACTGTTGAACAACCATCTGCCGCAGTAAGTGAATCACCTGTTGTTGAAAAACCCGCTATCCCAACTGATGTTGCCGTTGATGCTGCTACTTTATATGGACAAAAGTGTGTTTCATGTCATGGAGCAAAAGCTGAAAAGGCGGCACTCGGTAAATCGCAAATTATTGCAACATTGAGTGAAATTCAAATAAAAGATGCTTTAAAAGGGTATCAAGCAGGGACGTACGGCAAAGAGATGAAAGCTCTCATGCAAGGACAGGCAAAAGCGCTTAGCGATCCACAAATCGATGCATTAGCTAAATATATCTCTGCTCTTTAATTTTCACTCTTAGGTAATGCAAACTTTTGCGTTACCAATTCCCCTTCATCGTTAAAAAATAGATAATATAACGTATCTTTTTTCACACTCAATCCGGCAAGAAAGCGCAAAGCAAGATTTGCTTGCAAGGAAGCAATGTGCATCACAATAGGAGCTGCAATTCCAGCTGGTGTCTTTTGCGTAATTTTAAAAAGTTCGTTAAAAGATGCATCCTTAAAAAAGCAGACTTGCCCGTTAAACGCTTCCACAGAACCATACACCCACGGTAACCCTTTGGAAATAGCATAGGTATTGATAGCACCGCGAGAAGGAAGATTATCCGTCGCATCAATAATCAGATCAACATCAATGGATTTTTCCGTAAATTCATCAAAATTGCACACATGGGCAGTCGCTTTTACATAGGGACAACGCGCTTCGATCAATTCTGCACACAGTTGAGCTTTAAACTTATCCTCATCTCCGCATTTAAAAGCAATTTGACGATGAATATTGTGCTGACTTACCGTATCAAAATCAATCATATGAATCTCACCGATCCCCGATGCTCCTAGTGCAAATGCTAATGATGAACCTAGCCCGCCGCTTCCAATAATTGCAATGCGCTTAGTTTGCAGAGAGCGCTGTGTCTCTTCGCCCCATAACTGTACTTGTCGATGAAAATAATGCATCATAATAATCACTTCCCTTTAATATAATTTTTTATCAATCCACTAGGTAATTGAATAATGAACTTTGCACCTACTTGAGTATTCTCTACCCGTATCGATCCGCCAAAACTTTCTTCAATAATGTAGTGACACATGTGTAATCCTAATCCTGATCCTTGACTGGCAGGCTTGGTAGTAAAATAAATAGTAAAAATCTGATCCATAATCGATTCATCAATTCCTCCGGCATTATCCTCAACCCATATTTCTAAAAAATCTTCTGCCTCAAAAATGGTAATATTGATTTCTCCGGAATTGATATGACGTTCTAATATGGCATCATGCGCATTTTTAATAAGATTCATAAAGACTTGAATCAACTCATTTTTCGCCAATATGACTCTAGTCGTTGTTTTGCTCTCAATGTGTCCTATTATTTTTGCATCATTTAATAATACTGAACTAAGACGAAATGCAATTTCTGCTACTTCAGAGATATCCTCCGGCTCTTTGTGCTTGTCCATTTTATAGTAATTTCTAAAATCATCAATGGTTTTTGACATATACCGTAAATGCTCTTGAAATTGTTCATGGGATGTCTCGTAGCAACTGTCAGTACATTCACCCAAGTGACGCTTAAAATAAAGATTTTGATTAATTAGAGATAATGTATTGAGAGGTTGTCGCCACTGATGCGCGATTTGCTCGATCATTTCACCAAGTGCAGCTAAGCGCGATTGCTGAACAAAAAGTTCATCTTTTTTGCGCACTTCTGCTAAGGATTGCGACACTTTTTCGCTCAGTGTTTCATTCAAATTGTTAAGTTTATCAATATACTCCGATTGAAGCCAATAAACACGATCCGCTAGTGCCCATGAAAGAAAAATCATCTCGAATGCGGCACCAATTTGCTGAACATGATTCACACCGTAAAAATTGGGAATCAATTCAAACTTATTAAACGCAAAAATCATGGTTCCAACAAGAAAAAAGCTCCATCCTGATAGATAAAAACGAGCTACTCTATGAGCATATTTAATCATCATAATACCTGCGCTTAGCAGTAAAAGAGTGGAGAGAATAACCATGCTGGCATTAATAAGAATGGTTTTGGAATACGGTAAAAAAGCTGAAACTATTGAAATAGCAAGACTTAAAATCATCATTGCTTTTAGAATATGATCGAGTTTAGGTATATTTTCTTTTGTCTGTAAAAAGCCGCGCCCAAAATAAAGTGCGCTAAAGGATGAAAAAGCAATCCAAAATCCCGGTCCATGATCGATCATCCATCTGCTTTTTTCCCAAAGATATGTGCGTCCAATCCCATCAAAAGACATTTGCCAAAGGATAAAGGAGATTAAAAAGAGCAAATAACGAAGATAATTTCTGTCTCGGGTATAAAAATAAATAACAATATTGTATAAAAAGATAACGATGAAAATCCCATAAAAAATCCCTATAGCCAAAGAACTGTATTCAATTTCCGAAAAAAGTCCGCTGGAAGAATGAAGCGTTAGGGGAACCTGCATGGATCCTTGAGTTTGAACTCGTATCATTAATGTTGATTCAGGATAATCGTCCATTCTGATTTGAGTAACATAGTTATGCAAGGATAGTTTATTTTGAGAAGAAGAGAATAAAGAACCCATTCTTTCTGCAAGAATGATTTCTCCCGTCTTGGAAAGTACATAAATATCAATTTTCTCTAATAATGGATACTCAATAGAGAGCCACCACTCTTTGTGCGCCGCATGAGCATCACGATTCATCTCTACCTTGAACCAATATGCAGACTGGGTAAATCCAAAATTGATACTCTTTTTTTTATTGGGGATGAATGATTGATGGAGAACATCCGAGAGATTCAGTTCTCGACTGGCATCTTCAAAAGAAGAGACATATGGGGCAAGATCATACGATGAATCCGAACAGATATGGAGAGTTTTTGCATCTAAAGCTGTCGCTAATAGTAAAAAAAACCACCAAAAGTACTGCATTTATTGTCGTTTTTTGAGTGCCTCTTTAAAACCCCACCCTTTTTGAGCAATCTTAAGGGCATTGCGGTCTAAATCAACAATAAGAAGCTCTTCCGTGTTTCCCAAATCTGCCTCAACATCTCCATCCGGAGTGACAATCATCGAATCACCATAAAACTTCCATGCGTGCTTATCATCACAATATTCCCCTACACGATTCGCACGAAGAATGTAGCAATTATGCGTAAATGCTCTCATTTTAATCAATTCTCTCCAGCGATTGTGCGATTCAAACGTAGAAGCACTCGGGACTAAAACAACATCAACATTTTTAGCAGCAATGGCGCTCCAAAGCGGATCAAAGTGAAGTTCAAATCCTCCCATCACGGCAAACTTAAATCCATTTAATCCAAATATCATTGGAGGTTTGATTGATTCAATAGGATTAGCGAAAAAATCCTCTTCATTCCAGTGAGGATAGTTAATCAAAAACTGCTGAGGATAATAACTCACACTTCGCCCTGTAATTTTGGCAATCATCTTCGTACACTCATTTTTTTTGACCGTGACGATGGGTGCTACAAAAACCATATCGTATTTCAAAGCAAGCACTTTTAACGTTTCAATCTGGTGAATACTTTGTTCACGAATCATCGAAATCGGCGTTT
>JAGXHZ010000118.1 GCA_024635855.1 Sulfuricurvum sp. | reverse complement strand
GCACAGACATTTGTCACTGTATGCCGTGATTATAATATCCCAAAAGTTTTATTGCATGGGGACTATACGCTTGCACACGAACTAAAAGCTGATGGGGTGCATCTCACATCGACGCAGTTTGATGCTATCCCTTTGGCAAAAGCTTTAGGATTATATGTCATTATCAGTACTCATACCCATAAAGAGGCATTAAAAGCGCAGGAATTAGGTGCCGATGCGATCACCTACAGTCCAATTTTTGTATCACCAAACAAGGGTGAGCCCAAGGGTTTAGAGGATTTAAAAGAAATTGTGGATAAAATAGAGATACCTATTTTTGCGCTCGGTGGTATTACGACTGAGGAGCAGATAAAAGCGGTTCAAGAGTGCGGTGTATATGGATTTGCCTCTATTAGATATTTTATACACTAAAACGAATACATCCGTTTTAGTGGCAAGGACTAAAGTCCTTTGCAATCCCCTAAAGCTTCAAAAACTTTGTTTTTGAGAATTTTAGAAAAAGTTAATATTAGATATCAAAGGAATTAATCATTATGTTTGAAACCATTATCGGTTTGGAAGTTCACGTCCAGCTCAACACTCAGTCTAAACTTTTTTGCTCATGTCCTACGAGTTTTAATCACGAACAAAATACCAACACATGCCCGACGTGTTTGGCACTTCCGGGTGCTCTTCCTGTTTTGAACAAAGAAGCGGTTCATAAAGCGGGGATGTTTGGAACAGCGGTTGGGGCAACAATTAATCGTACCTCTTTTTTCGACCGTAAAAGTTATTTCTATCCTGACAGCCCTAGTGCGTACCAAATCACTCAGCTTTATACTCCAATCGTTGAACACGGGAATTTGGTTATTGATTTCGAAGACGGCAGCCATAAAACAATTCGTATTAATCGTGCTCACATCGAAGCGGATGCGGGAAAAAATATCCATGAAGGCTCTATCTCTAAAGTGGATTTGAACCGTGCAGGGACGCCACTGTTGGAAATCGTATCTGAACCGGATATGAGATCAGGTGATGAGGCGATTTTGTACCTGAAAAAGCTTCACTCCATTGTGCGTTATTTGGATATATCGGATGCCAATATGCAAGAGGGGTCGTTTCGTGTGGATGTTAACGTCTCTATCCGTCCAAAGGGGGATGAGAAGCTTTATACCCGCGTTGAGATCAAGAATATCAACAGCTTCCGATTTATTCAGCGTGCGATTGAGCTCGAAGTAGCGCGTCAGCGTGAGGCGTGGGAAGATGGTGTGTATGAGACTGAAATTGTCCAAGAAACACGTCTATTTGACCAAGCTAAACAAGAGACTAGATCGATGCGCGGTAAAGAAGAAGCGGCGGATTATCGTTATTTTCCTGAACCTGATTTGCTCAAAGTGGTTGTTGATGATGCGATGTACGCGGATGTCATTAATATTCCGGAACTTCCGGATGCAAAAAAAGAACGGCTTGTAAGTGAGTATGGGCTTCGTGAGTATGATGCAGCTGTTATTACAGCAGACCTCGATACGGCTCACTATTTCGAGTCGATGCTGACATGCGGTATTACGGCTAAAAATGCGGTAACATGGCTTACAGTAGAGCTTCAAGGACGTCTTAAAGGCGGTATGGGCGCACATGAGTCGGCGATCACTGCACAAACGCTTGGCGGATTGGTTAAGCGTATCGAAGAAAACGTTATCAGCGGTAAAGCGGGCAAAGAGATTTTAGATTATTTGCTTGAAAATGAGACGGATGATATTGACGGTGTGATTGAAAAATTGGGACTCAAACAAGTGAGCGACACAGGTGCATTGGAAGCGCTTATCGATGAAGTGCTCAATGCAAATCCTGAAAAATTGGCGGAATACAAATCGGGTAAAGACAAACTTTTTGGATTTTTTGTCGGTCAAGCGATGAAAGCGTCTAAAGGTTCGGCGAATCCTCAAACGCTCAATGATCTTTTAGCTGCAAAATTAGCGCAGTAGGGATCACAGTGTTAAGCAGGTGGGTGGTTAATACCGCATTTTTTCTCCACACCTGCCATAAGTATCAACGAACTAAAATCTTTTTTTATAACTTCTTAGAAAATCAGCGTTATCAGTATAAAAAATATTTTGATATCTTTATGATGGGACTTATTTTTTTAAGTGTTTATATTTTGATTCGCTCGGTTAAACACGAGCTCCCTCATGGCTGGCTTATCTTTAATAATTACGTTATTTCGCTGATGTTCTTATTCGAATATATTCTCCGTTTTTGGGTGCATAGCAGCAACTCTAAAACGATCATCGAGCAATATGAAAGCGATCTTTTTCTTCATCGTCCCTTTTCGTTTACGGGGTCAATGAAAACAATTTTCGCTCAAAAAATGGAGTATGTCCTCTCGCCTACCGCGATGATTGATTTGCTCGCGATTATGCCGTTTTTCCATGAATTTCGATTATTGCGTATCTTTATTCTCTTTCGGGTTTTAAAACTCTTCCGCTATGCTAAAAGTCTGAGACGTCTTATCTCTATTCTATCTTCCAAAAAATTTGAAATTCTAACTCTTATAGTGTTTACTATGATTATGATTATGGTTTCATCGGTGTTGATATACGTGATGGAAGCGAATAATCCTGACTCTAAAATTAATACTCTCTTTGATGCTGTCTATTGGTCTGTAGTGACGATTTTCACTGTGGGTTATGGTGATCTTGTTCCGGTTACTGATGGCGGGCGTGTTGTTGCCATGATGATTATTGTCTCGGTATTGCGGTTATTTCATTTGCAACCTCGATTGTCGTTTCTGCTTTTACCGAAAAGCTCGATGAAATTAAAGAAGAGAAGATGATTGACAGTGTCAATACTCTGAAGCGAATGTATCTTGTGTGCGGGTTTTCTCCGTTAGCACATGAGGTGATACATAAGCTTCATAAACGGCATCTTCCAATCGTTGTTCTCGAAAAAGATCACCAAAAGATTCTTCAAGCGAGAAAAAATGGCTTTTTGGCATTAAGTTATGATTCGGGATCGTTGCATACGTATAGTCATTTAAAACTTGATTTTGAGCGTCAAGTTGAGGCGGTAATATTGTTGCATGAGAGTGATGTTTCCAATATTTATACTGCTTTGACGATACGAGAATTGACTAAAAATGTTCCGTTGTATTCGATTTTGCATCTCCCTTCCAATCGGAAAAAACTTTTGCTTGCAGGGATGGATCATATTGTCAATGCACATGAACTAGTGGGGATGATGAGCAAAATAATTGCGGCTCAGCCGGTTGCATTTGAAGTTATTCATGCGTTGCGTTCTGAACAAACGTCTACTATTGTGGATGAAATCATCCTCGATTCGGATATGAAAGATCGCTTTTATGCTCTTTTGAAAGATCCTCTTTTTTATCAGCGCTTTAGTGTTTTGGGGATTTATAGCACTCAGTTCAAGGTGTTTCATTTTAATCCCGATCCGGAGATGAATATTGAGCCCGGTGATATTGCGATTGTTATTGCCAATAGAGGTTTGATTGATGAATTTAGAACCAAACTTCACCGCAGAGGAAAAGTATGAAACCGCGCAGTGCCGCCATCTTCGGATACAATGAATATTCTAAGCAGATTGTTAAACAAATAAGCGGTGTGTATGACAATATTGGCGTATTTGTAATCGATGAAGCAGAGTTTTTAGAAGCACAGGATGATGGAATTATTGCCCAGCGATTTGATCTCAGTGATGATTGGGAGTCGATTGAATCGCAGTTCGATGTGAACGGTTTGATCGTTTTTTGTGCCCTTGCTGATGATGCTGAAAATGTTTTTTTGACCATATCCCTTCGTGCAACATTTGATAAGCTCTTTATTATTGCACTGGCGCAAGACAATGAGAGTATGATGAAGATGAAGAGTGCCGGAGCAGATAAAGTCATGCCGATTTTACCGATTGCTGCCAATGTCATCAATGATCTTTTGACTAAACCCATTATGACGCAGGTGTTGCACGATATATTGTACGAAGACGGTGACCTTACGGTTTTGGAAATCGAAATAACAGAGAACTCCCCTCTTAACGGCTGTTTTTTGCATGAAGTTCATTTCAAGCGTGATTTTGATCTTATTTTATTGGCGATTGTGGATCAGGAGATGGGGACGACGTTTAGTTTTGCATCAAAAGGGCATAATCATCATATTGATGCCGGAGATATTTTGGTCTTTATGGGGTATGCCGAAAAGTTAAATGTAATAAAGAAATGGAATGATGGGGTGACGATATGAAAGTAGGAGTAATCGGTGCGGGAAAATGGGGAGAGGCACTTGCCTTTGCTCTGAGTGAAAAAAACGACGTTATTATTACCTCTCGTACGGTACGGGATTGGAAAAATTTTAAGCCTTTATCTGAAGTATTGGAGTGTAAGTATTTGGTCATAACTATCCCCGCCCAGCAAGTTGCGGCATGGCTTGACGAAAACTTTATTTACCGTGGGCAAAAAGTATTGGTTGCTGCAAAGGGGATTGAAGCTTCATCCGGACGATTTTTAAACGAGATTTATGCACAGTATATTCCGGAAGAAAATCTCAGCTTTCTATCGGGTCCTTCGTTTGCGTCAGAGGTCCTTCGCTCATTGCCGACGGCGTTGGTGATTAACTCGCACTCTCCTCAAACTGCTCATGAATTTTCGGCATTGTTTCCTAAATTTATTCGTACGTATATTAGCGATGATGTAATCGGGGCAGAGATTGCGGGATCGTATAAAAATGTCATTGCTATTGCTGCGGGTATTTGTGAGGGATTGGGTTTAGGACATAATGCGGCGGCTTCTCTTATATCCAGAGGTTTAGTCGAGATGCAACGTTTTGGCAAGGTCTATGGCGCACATGAGGATACCTTTGTGGGTCTTAGCGGGGCAGGGGATTTATTTTTGACAGCCAGTTCTTCGATGTCACGTAACTACCGAGTTGGTCTGGGATTGGCAGCTGAGAAATCCAAAGAGGCTGTATGTTCTGAGATTGGTGAAGTAAGTGAGGGGATCGGTACGGCGTATGCGCTTCATGAGATTGCAGCAAAAATGAATATATACCTTCCCATTGCTGCGGAAGTGTATGCGATTTTAGAGGGGAAATCTCCAAAACAGAGTTTAAAAGATTTGATAGAAAGGTAAAATAATGCTAGTACACATCGTCATGTTTCAATTCAAAGAAGAAAATAAAGAGGCTAATTTATTACGGGTTAAAGCGATGCTCGAAGCACTTCCAAGTAAAATAGAGAGTCTAAAAAGTATGGAAGTTGGAATCGATATAAGCCAAAGTGAGCGCTCATTTGATTTGGTGCTTGTCTCGACGTTTGACGATCAAGCGGGATTGGATGTATATGCTCCCCATAGTGCCCATCAAGAGGTGGTGAGTGTCATCAAAGAGGTGACGAGTCTCTCAAAAGTGGTTGATTATATAAAATAGTTTTTTAACTCATTTTTTACTTATTTGATTGGAGTAGAATATTTCTATATCAATTCGGAGGTTTCATATGAAAGCATTAATAAGTTTAGTGTCGGCTTCGGCTATTTTGGCAACGTTGGCATTGGCTGATACATCGATGAAAAATGAAGATCAAATGCAAAATAAAGTCCAAAACGAAGTTCAAAATCGTTTTAAAAACATGAAAACAGATGAGCTGTTGGAAAAACGAGGGATGATGATGTCTCAAGAAGAGCGTGATCAGCTTAATAATGAACTGATGTCCCGTGAGCAAAAAATGACGAAAGAACAAAAAGAAAAGTTAAATAAGCGTCCTCCTGAAAATCGTACCCCAAATGGGATGAATAAAGGCGGCGGAACGTATTAAGGAAAGGGAGGGCGTTAATCGTCCTGCTTTTACCGTAAAGTGGGTTGTTAATTATTTTTTGAGTGCTTCTATTTCTTCTGCTTTTTCTTCGATTGTCAGTAACTCTTCTACCTTTTCTTCATAAAGCGCTTTGGTTTTTTCGAGTTCATCCGCCAAAGTACGAATTCCCTTTTCTTCATAACACTTTGGATTGGCTAAACATGCGTTAAGTTCATCCATTTTAGCTTCAATTAACTCAATTTCTTTGGGTAAAGTCTCCAAAGCTCGAGTTTCATTGTAGGTGAGTTTGAATACTTTTGGTTTTTCAACGATGCTTTGTACTGTGGCAGTTTTAGAAAATTCCAGTGCCATTGCATCCATCTCTTGAAGCTCTTTTTCATCGTCGAGGTATTCACTGTAAGCTTTTAGACTCTCTTCGATCGTCCCATCACCCTTGAAAATAAAGAGTTTTTTAGCAATTTTATCGACGAAATAGCGGTCATGGCTTACCAGTATGACAGCGCCTGGGAAGTTTTGGAGTTTCTCTTCGAGGATATTGATGGTGGGGATATCGAGATCGTTGGTCGGTTCATCGAGGATAAGACAATCGACTTTTTTGGTAAAGAGGAGGGCGAGTGCGACGCGGTTTTTTTCTCCTCCGCTGAGAGTCCCGATTTTTTTATCCAAAAATTCTCTGGGAAAAAGAAAGTTTTTAAGATAGCCATAGACATGATAATCTGTCCCTTGTGCATCGACGCGATCACCGCCATGAGGACAAAACGTCTCAATGAGGTTGAGTGAATCATCGAGCATTTCGCGGTGTTGATCGAAATAGCCAATGCTTAGTTCCCCTTGCTTGATAATTCCGCTTGTAGGTTTAAGTCGTCCAAGCAGGGCTTTGAGGAGAGTTGATTTTCCGCTTCCGTTGGGTCCTACGACGGCGATGACATCTTTTTGCAAAATCCGCGTTGAGAAATCTTTGATAAGAAGTTTATCTCCCAGTGTCAGACCTAAATGCTCCAATTCAAAGAGCATCTTTTGACGATTTACCCCTTCTCCTCGGTTAAAATGTTTGGCTTCGCGTTCCAGTTCGAGGCGCATCTTGTGGATTTTAGTGGGATTATTTTTGGCATCTTCACGTAGAGCCAATACACGTTCTTTACGTCCTTCGTTACGTTTTAGACGTGCTTTTACCCCACGTGAGAGCCACTCATTTTCGGTTTTAAGCAGTTTGAGGAGGTTGTCGTGCTGTTGAGCCATCGTTCGCAAGAGTTCTTGTTTTTGTGTCAGATAGTTGCTATATCCGCCGGTGAATTCACGCAAAGTACAATCTTCCACTTCGATGGTTTTTGTGGCAATTTGATCGATAAAATAACGGTCATGAGAGATAAAAAGGAGAGTAAACTTTTCTTTTAAAATCAGTTCTTCGAGAAACTCTACCATGTAAACATCGAGGTGATTGGTGGGTTCATCCAGCAGTAGAATATCGGGCTTGAGAAGCAGCAGTGATGCCAGAGCGACACGACGCTGTTCCCCTCCGCTTAGGAGATCAACGTTTTTATTTTCATACTCCGTAAGCATAAAGTGGTGCATGATGCGCTCGATTTTATCGTCCAAATTCCAAGCGTTATGATGATCGAGGAAATTGCTGAGACGTGCTTGTTCGTCCAATAGGGCGGTATTTTCATATTCGGTTGCGAGAAGGGCAGAAATCTCATCAAAACGGACTTTGGAGGTTCGAAGCTCTCCTAATCCTGCTTCAACGGCTTCACGAACCGTATGAGACGGGTCAAATTTCGGAACTTGAGAGAGCATTTTGATCTCAATGCCTTGGCGTGTCATGCGCTCGCCCTCATCGGCATCAAGTGAACCGTGGACGATTTTCATCAGAGTTGATTTGCCGCTGCCGTTTTTACCGACGATAACGACACGCTCACCCTCATCGATGTGAAAGTTAATATTTTCTAAAATTTTCTGCGCTTCGTAGTGTTTGCTAACACCGAGTAAATCGACTAATGCCATAAATTATTCCGTAGGTGTGGAGATGGTAAAACAGGTATTGCGTGAGAGATACCATGTTGCGATGGCATAATCGTTGTATTCGTATTCACGTTGAGCTAGGGGGATTGAGTCGTTGCGCAGTTTGGAGCGGAGGATTCCAAAGAGTATAAACCCCAATAAAAGCGTTCCAATAGCGATAAACCAATCGCTTTTCCACCATATTAAAAGGGCTAAAGCGTAATTTCCATAGCTCAAAGCCCATCCCAAACAACGTGCCATAAATCGACACCTGCGTGTCGGAAGGGTTGGGGTTGGGTCAATGTGGAAGGTAAAAGGTTCATTATTCATAGGGCGAATTATAGCGAAATAGTCATATCCTTTTTGTACTTAGGGTGACTTGTGCAGATTTTAAAGCACTTTGAAATGAAAAAGGGTCGTTAATGGTGGGGATTAACGTATTTATGGGAGCTTTCGGATAGCCAAAAGGGGCAAAGAGATGGCGTGAGGCGAGTTCTCCAAAGCGAATAGGAAGTTCAAGCTGTCCAAGGTTATTGGAAACTATAACGCTGGCACCTTCATTTAGATTCATTGCAAGCGCTTCGGAAGCATTCATAAGCAGATAGGGATGTTCTTCGTCTTTTAGGAGTTCATCGACTAATCCTGTTCTGGTCATGGTGTGCCATTGTTTTTTAGTTCTTCCAGTAATGAGGACATAACTATTCTCTTCAAGAGTTAAAGTGGAGGAGATGATAGGATGAAACTGTACTTTGCCCGATGTTGTTGGAAATATCTCATCGGTATAAAGGCGTTCTCCTCCCCATTGATAGGAGAGGGTTTCATATTCTTGTGTGCTTTGGTCACATAATCGTTTTGCTGTAAGGGCTTTGTACTCATCGTACACGTCTTTGGTATTACGGTATTCAAATCCGCTTAATCCTAGTTTTTTGGCAATATCACAAATAATATCAAGGTCGCTTTTGGCTCCTACTGGCGGAGCTTTAAACGATCGTACGCGTTTGATGAAACGTTCGGAGTTGGTCATGCTCCCCTCTTTTTCGCCCCATCCGAAAGTTGGCAATACCAAGTTTGCTAAAGCAGCCGTTTCGCTGAGAATGCAATCTTGAACGACTAAAAAAAGGTCAGGAGATACAAGTGCTCGTTTGGTTTTTGTGACATCGCTCAGGCTTAGGAGAGGGTTGGTGCAAGCGACCCATAAAAATTTGGTTTTATTGCAGAGTATGGAATCCACGGCTTCGGTAATGGTGATACCTACCTCTGGTGAGATGGCATTTTTCGGAAGATTCCAGTGAGTTTCACAGGCGATTCGATCATCACGATTTCGAACATCCCGATACCCCGGAAGAGCAATTGAGAGATAGCCCGTCTCTCGTCCTCCCATAGCATTGGGTTGACCTGTCAGAGATAAAGGTGAGCCTTTGGTGGCATTTAGTCTGCCTGTTGCTAAAAAGAGATTGATAAAACCAATGTTGCGCATCACGCCATCATGTGCTTGGTTGAGTCCTTGACACCACAGACCGAGTATTTTTTTATCCGATCCCAGCGCTTGAAGGAGTTGTTCGGAGGCTTCTATGGGTATACCGCACGATTTGATGGCATCGTGATAGGGAGTTTTAAGGGCTTCGACCAGAGTGTTTTCAAATCCTTGCGAGGAGCATTGGATAAAATCAATATCGCACTGATTTCGTCGATAGAGTTCACCTAAGAGTGTATTGTAAAACAGGGTATCACTTCCGCTGTGCAGACCAATCCAAAGGTCGCTTTTTTGTGCCGTTTCGGTACGGATGGGATCGATGGTGATGATGAGTGTATTGGGATGAGATTTTTTACGTGCCAAGATGCGTCGAAATACAATCGGGTGCGCCCAAGCAGGGTTCGAACCGCTGATAAGTGTCACATCGGCATCATCAATGTCTTGGTAATTTCCTACGGGACCGTCGCTTCCAAAAACCATTTTGTGCGCAACGACCGCACTTGCCATACAGAGTCGGGAGTTAGCATCGACGTTGTTGGTTCCTAAATGTCCTTTAATCAGTTTGGTAAAAAGATAGCTCTCTTCGGTAAGAAGCTGTCCTGAGAGGTAAAAATAGAGTTCTTCTTTGGAAAGGGAAGTGATATTTTGAGTAACAAGATCGAGGGCTTTTTCCCAAGAAATCTCTTCAAACGGACCATTTTTATCTTCTCGGTATAACGGGGCATGCAAACGGGCAGTATCAAGCGCTTTTGCCATTTGAATCGGTTTAAAACACAAATCCCCTAAGGTGGACGGATTGCTTTTGTCCCCTTTGACTTTATATCCTTTATCGCTGCATTCTACGTTTAAAGCACACCCAGTACCACAAAATGGGCATCCGGTAGCGATTGATCCACTCATCTGGAAATCCGATCAAAGCTTTGAAAATCATTGTTAGACTCATGTGTCATGGTGTAGTTGTGGCGCACGATATCGGCAATCTCGCTGATTTCATAGTGGGAACGAAGACGTTTAATAAACTTCTCTAAACTCTCACTATCCAATCGAGTATCCCGATAAAGTTTCATCAATTCCGCTACGTAGTGAGGTGCCTCTTCGAGTACGATCCCTTTTAGAAAGAGTTTCGCCTCTTCGTCATTGTGGCTGAGACTTCCGCCGAGGAAGATATCGACTCCAAGAGTCGTTTTCCCATCACGAGGAACTTTGCACCCCACAAATCCCAAATCTCCCGCACCGTGGATTCCGCACCCTTTGATGCATGCTGACCAATACAGGCGTACTTTTGCATTATCAATCGGGACATGTTGGCTTAAATACTCACTCATGACAATCGCATCGGGTTTTCCGGGAATTACGCCAAAGGGGCAGTGTTCGCTTCCGGCGCACGCGATGAGGTTTGCCATATATGGCGATGGTCGGTTGGGGTATTTGAGAAAGAGCGGTGATTCAAGGGCGGTGATTTCATCACGAATTCCGCTTAGGATGAGGTTTTGCTCGATGGTGAGACGGATGGCTCCGTTTTGGGATTTTGCTATTCGAGCGGCTTCCATCAAATCGCTGCCGCTAAAGACACCTGAGGGGACAGCTGCATAGAGGGCAAATGTTCCGTCTTTGAGTTCGATACGGCCGTAATGATCTCCCCCCTCGGCATCACATAGTGTTGTTCCTGCATGAGGCATATCAAACCCGAGGGCTTCGATAATGGCACTGCGAAACTCCTCCATACCAACCGCATCGATGAGGAATTTGAGGCGATTTTTGTTGCGATTATCCCGAAAACCGTAGGTTTTAAAAAGCGATGCAACGGCTGTAAATACCGCTTTTGCCTGTGTGGGGATGACAAACATATCGGCACTTTGGGCGAGATGCCCGACACGTCCTCCCAGATAGAGATTAAAACCGTATTCTCCCTCTTTTTGAGCAAGAGCTAGGGCGAAGTCTTGACCGAAGATGTTGCAGCGGTTGGAGAGTGAGCCGTTTATCCCGATGTTGAATTTACGAGGGAGGGTGGTGATCCATTCTTCTTGTTTTAAAAATACCCCTTGAATCTCTTGGAGGATGCTTTTGCAGGAGAGTATGTTATCCATCGCTAATCCATCGAGCGGGTCGAGGAGGATGTTGCGGAAATTATCGACTCCGGTTTGATAACTGGTGAGTCCGACGCTCTCTAAAGCACTCAATGCCTCAGGAAGATCTTTGATAGTAACATAGCGCAGTTCGATCTGCTGACGGGTAGTGAGATCGATATAGTCACGCCCGAAACGTTGTGCGACATCTGCCAATACAGATGCTTGGTGCGATGTGAGGGCACCTCCGGCGATTCGTACACGAATCATAAACCGCTCAGGAGTAGCAGGGCGGTCAAAAACACCGAAACTTTTGAGGACGAAATCTTTGTCTTCGTCGGTGATGGAAGCGTACCCTGTTTTGGAATATCCGATCAGTCTTTTCCATGCCTCTTGAGCGTTGAAAGCGTCTTTGATGGTTTCAGTTTTGTGGCGTTTGGCACTGCGTGCTTCATTAGCCTGCATTAGCGATGTCATGTGCGGTCTCCTTGATCTCATGGATGTATTTTGGAAGTTTGGATTCGAGTGCGACGACATCACCAAAAATGATGATGGCAGGTTTGGGTGCTTTTTTGGCAGCTTTTGGCAAATCTAACAGTGTCGTGATAATCGTGCTTTGATGCTGTGTTGTGGCATTGGAAACGATAGCGACATTGAGCGCAGGGCTAATCCCTTTATCCAGTGCCTCGGCTGTAATTTGCTCTGCACGGCTGAGACCCATCAAAACGATTGTTGTATGGTTCTTCATATTTAGCAAGGGTATCCATTCCAAATTCACTCGATCACCTGCTAGATGAGCGGATACAACCGACATTCCCGTGGCATATCCGCGTGCAGTCGGGGCGATTCCGGCTGAGAGCGGACCGCAGAGTGCTGAAGATATCCCCGGAATTACTTCGGTATGAATACCGTGTTCCATCGCATAAATGGCTTCTTCCGTTCCGCGTCCGAAAATATAGGGGTCACCGCACTTGAGACGACCGACATTTAAACCGCTTAGGGCATACTTGGCAATGAGGATATTAATCTCCTCTTGGGTTGAACTGTGGCGACCTTTTTCTTTTCCAACGAAGACAACTTTGGTCTGCAATGGAATCAAATCAATGATCTCTTGGGTAAGGAGATGATCGATCAGGGCAACATCGAGTTTTTGAATAGTTTTTAGGGCTTTGAGGGTTAGCAAATCGGCATCTCCCGGTCCGCATCCAATCAAATAAAGGTGTCCGCTCATCGTATTTTCCTTATTAGGACTTTTTAATCTTCAAAATAATAGTGTAAAATGAGGTTTAGAAATACAATAAATTGATTATTTTTTAAGCACAAAGGAATGTTATGGCACTTTTTCCCATGTTCGTTGATTTGAAAGATCAAGATTGTCTCGTAATCGGTGCAGGTGAAGTGGCTCTTCGTAAGATTGAGCAACTGGTGAAGTTTTCACCAAACCTAACGGTCATCGCAACTGCTATCCATGAAGAGATACGCACACTGGCGCAAGAATATTCAATCGTCCTCATTG
>JAGXHZ010000117.1 GCA_024635855.1 Sulfuricurvum sp. | reverse complement strand
CCAAAATTAACGATCAGTAAAGATGCTTACTGGAATTTTCAAGACCCGATCAATGTTGATGTTGAAGACAGCAGCGGTTTGAAATCGTTTACAGCGACTATCGTAGGTCCTCATGATGAGTGGGTGGTCATCGATGAGGCTGCACCTTCTAAGGTTACTAAAAAAAGTTTTCAAGTTCTTCCTCCTAAGGGTAAACGAAACGCTGAAGCGCAAAGTGTTGTGTTAAAAATCGAAGCAACCGACAACAGCCTTTGGGGATTATTTTTGGGTAACACCGTTAAAAAAGAGGTTACATTAGTAATCGACCAGCGCCGTCCGGTTCTTTCCGTTATCGCAAGCTCTTATAAAATCCAAAAGGGAGGTTCTGCTATCGTCATTTTTAAAGCGGAAGATGCGCAGATGGAGAGCTTGAAAATTGAGACAACCATAGGTAAAACATTTATTGCACAGCCTTTTTATAAAAAAGGGTATTACGCTTCCTTGCTCGCATGGCCTGTTCAAAGTGAGAGCTTTAGTGCAACAGTGGTAGCTCGTGACAAAGCAGGAAATGAGACGAGAGGAACTGTCCCTTTACGATTGAAAGATCATGCATATAAAGTTTCGAATATTGAGTTGAGCGACGCTTTCTTGGAAGGTAAAATTGCTGAACTTGCAAACGTGTATGAGCAAACTGTAGGGGTAAATGACCGACTTGAACAGTTTCGTATCATTAACGAAAAAGTCCGTGACGATAATGAAAAAGTTATTCATACGATTACGTCAAAAGTATCTAATACTTTGATTAACGACTTTAAACTCATCCCTTTTTATCCTTTGGTAAACGGTCAAAAAGTTGCAGACTTTGGAGATCACCGTATTTATAGCTACAAAGGACAAAAAAACGTTTCTCAAGCTTACCACATGGGGCTTGATTTGGCGAGTGTTCAGATGGGCGCTATTACGAGTTCCAATGCGGGCAAGGTTGTTTTCTCTCAACCTAACGGCATTTATGGAAATCTCCCTATTATTGATCATGGATTTGGTCTTTACACCCTTTATGGTCACTGTTCTGATGTCCACGTTCATGAAAATGACAGTGTTGCTGCAGCACAAGTGATTGCTAAAACGGGTATGAGCGGTTATGCGATGGGAGATCATCTCCATTTTGGTATCTTAGTTCAGGGAATCGAAGTACGTCCGGAAGAGTGGATGGACAGCAAATGGATTCAAGACAATATTGCGAGTGTCATCGATACGGCAAAAATGTTTATCGATCAACAGTAAAAACAGTTATAATGGGAAATAATTCTCCAGCATGAGGAAACGGCAGTTATGAAACGACAAACAACAATCGGTAAAAAAGTTGAGCTGGTAGGGATCGGGCTGCACAAAGGTGTTCCGGTTCATCTGCGTCTTGAGCCGATGGAGAGCAACAGTGGAATTGTTTTTTTTAGAAGCGATGCCGGTGTCTCAATCCCATTGACACCTGAGAGTGTTGTGGATACTAAAATGGCAACCGTTATTGGAAAAGACGGGGTGACTATTTCCACGATTGAGCACATGCTTTCTGCTATCTACGCGTACGGAATTGATAATCTTCGTGTTATCGTGGATGCGGATGAGATTCCGGTTATGGATGGCTCCTCTATGAGCTTTTGTATGCTTTTAGATGAAGCAGGAATTGTCGAACTCGATACGCCCAAGAAAATCATGCGCATTAAAAAAGAGGTTGAAGTCCGAGAGGGTGACAAATACGTTAAGCTCTCTCCCTCAAATGATCTAAGCTACGATTTTACCATCAAATTTGCCCACCCTGTGATTGATAAACAAACGTATGTTCTGAAATTTACCAAAGAAAATTATAAAAAAGAGATAGCCAGAGCTCGAACTTTTGGTTTTGTCCATGAAGTGCAGTACCTGCGTTCAAAAGGGCTTGCTCTGGGTGGAAGTTTAGAAAATGCCGTAGTTTTGGACGATAAAAAAGTTCTTAATCCGGAAGGGTTACGTTTCACGGATGAGTTTGTTCGTCATAAAATTCTCGATGCTATCGGGGATATGTCATTAATTGGGATGAACTTTATCGGAAATTATGAAGCTTTTGCGGGAAGTCATGATCTCAATCATAAGCTGACGATGGAACTGTTAAAAGATCCTGCCAATTATGAGATTGTTGAGCTCGTCACCGCAGAGTCAAAAGAGTTGGCAAAAGCGTATGCATGATGCAGTTGTCATCGCATTGGGAAGTCCTGTTTTAGTCAGTGTTTACGATGAATCAGGAAGATTAGTCGAAGCCATCAAAAGTGACAAGATGGGATCCGATGCGCTGAGTGAGATTTTTGAGGATTTATTGAGTCGGTATTCGTTTTGTCATTTAATCTACGCGAATGGACCGGGAAGTTTTATGGGGATAAAAGTGACCTATCTCTTTTTAAAAACACTCAGTATCGTCCAAAAAATTCCACTCTTGGCAGCGGATGGGTTCTTTTTCAATGAAAATCACCCCATCAAAGCAGTAGGAAAGCTCTATTTCGTTAAAAATAGCAATACGATTTCGACGACGCCACTGGAGCAGCCAGTTTTGAAAGGCTTTGAGCTTCCAAGCGTCATAAATGTTGAAAATTTTAATACCGATAACGCCCCCTATTATGGAATTGATGCGGTCGGATAAGGAACAAGAGTGTTTGTAAGTGTACCTGCAACCAGTGCTAATTTAGGGCCCGGTTTTGACTCATTAGGATTAGCCGTTGATTTGCGTAACCGTGTTGAGCTTGTCCCATCACGATTTTTTACCGTTTCGATCAAAGGGGAGGGGGAAAACAATCCTCGTCTCAAAGGGAACAATCTGTTTGTGAGTATTTTTAACGAGCATTATCGCCGTTTGACTCAAAAACGCCAAAATTTTAAATTTACGTTTTACAACCAAATACCTATGTCTCGCGGACTGGGGAGCTCTTCAGCTGTCATCGTCAGTGCGATTAGTTGTGCGCATGAAGCGGCAGGGGTAAAAGTCTCTAAACGTCGTATCCTCAACTACGCCTTGGTATACGAAACTCATCCTGATAATATTACTCCAGCAGTTATGGGGGGATTTAATTCGGCGATGGTAGAGAAACAAAAAGTATTTTCACAGCAAAAACACATGCCCGATTATCTCAAAGCCGTTGTGGTTATTCCCAACAAGCCTATCTCCACAGCAAAATCACGAACAACCCTTCCTCGCTCATACAGCAAGGAAAATGCAGTATTCAACTTGTCGCATACGGCAGTAACGGTTGGGGCGTTTTATAACGAAGATTGGGAGATGCTGCGTTTGGCTACCCAAGATCGTTTTCATCAGAGATTACGGATGAAAATGTTGCCTGAGCTGTTTGATGTGCAACGAATTGCGTACGAAAACGGGGCACTTATGAGTACCTTGTCGGGAAGCGGATCAACATTCTTTAACATGGTGTACGATCAAGATGCCGCATCGATGGCAGATAAATTTATCAATGCGTTTCCGGATTTTGAAGTAAAAATATTAAACTTTGACAATGACGGTCTTGTTGTCGAACGATAAGTAAAAAGCAAAGCGCGGGCTTACTGCCGAAGTAAACCCAGTGTTAACGTAGTATGAGGGGCTTTGCTCCTTGTACGTTAAATAAAGAAAGAATTAGGTATAATGGCGCAAAATAGTAGTCATCCCGTACGCATGTGTATTGTTTGTCGTGAACGCTTCGAGCAATCGACGTTATTACGACTCCAATGCCGTGAAGGCAATTTGGAAATCTACCTCGGGATGGGGCGAAGTTTTTATCTGTGTTTTGCGTGCATGGATCATAAAAAAACTTCGGGGCAACTCGCCCGCCACTGCAAGAGCAACACCCCAGTACAGCTCATGAATCGTTTAAAGGAGATCGTTGTTAATGATGGATAAAGTAAGAGTTCATGAAATAGCCAAGGAACTTGGAATCAATTCTAAAGAGGTAGTCGATAAAGCTGCCGTGATGGGATTGAATGTAAAAACCGCTTCGAGTACAGTATCAATGGAAGAAGCTGAAAAAATCATGAACTACATCATGAGTGGTGCAGCTCATGAGGTGAGTGCTCCAAAAGTTTCAACTCCTGAAGCAACGGTTGAAGCAGCAGTTGTTGCTACTCCTGTTGTTGCCAGCGAAACATTGAGCGCTCCTGAAGCCGCTCCTGTTGAAGTGAAAACACCAGAAGTTGTGCCTGAAATTGAAATTCCAAAGCGTTCAGGTTTGAAAATTGTCAAAAAAGCACGTCCTGTTGAGGTTGTAGCGGCTCCTGTACGTTATGAGAATGTCAATATTTCTCAATACGGTAAAGTAAGTGCAGAAGTTCAGCGCGAGTTGGAAGCTAAAAAAGCTAAAAAACTTCATACCAGCGGTCCAACACAAAGAAAAGAACAAGGTACTCGCCTTGATATATTTGATGGTGGAATGTCTGACATTTCGATGGATTATGAAGACGAGCAAGTTGTCCTTCTTGACTTTAGTGACCTCAATGCAACGATGCCTCCGGAAGAAGTTCAAAAGCCAAAAGTTGCAAAGCCTCTTGGTCGTAACAGCGGTAAAAAACAAGGAGCAAATCGTGGTAAATCACGTCAAGTTTCTCGTGAATCCCGTAAAAAATACGCCAAAGATTCGAAAGAAGATGAAGTAATTACACACGTGGAAATTGCTGAAGATGTTCGTGTCTATGAATTTGCTGAAAAAGTGGGACAAAGTATCTCCACAGTTATTAAAGTTCTTTTTGATCTTGGAATGATGGTAACTAAAAATGACTTCCTTGGCAAAGACGAAATCGAAATTCTTGCAAATGAATTTGGTGTTGAAGTAACGACGATCGATCCTAAAGATGCATTTAGTCTTGAGGCAGCTTATGATGAAGAGCATGAAGGCAGCGAGGGAACGGTTGAGCGTCCTCCGGTTATTACTATCATGGGTCACGTTGACCATGGTAAAACATCTCTTTTGGATGCTATCCGTAGTGCAAAAGTAGCGCATGGTGAAGCAGGTGGAATTACTCAGCATATTGGTGCGTATTCGGTAGAGCAAAAAGGTAAACTCGTAACATTCTTGGATACTCCAGGACACGAGGCCTTTAGTGCGATGCGTTCACGCGGTGCACAGCTTACGGATATTATTGTTATCGTAGTTGCCGCTGATGATGGTGTTAAACCACAAACACGCGAATCCGTTCAGCATGCTAAAGATGCAAAAGTTCCTGTAATTGTAGCTATCAATAAAATGGACAAACCAGGTGCTAATCCTGATATGGTTAAAGCGCAAATGGCAGAGCTTGGTCTCAATCCTGTAGAGTGGGGCGGAGATGTTGAGTTTGTCGGTGTTTCAGCTAAGGCTATGAAGGGTATTGATGAGCTGTTAGAAGCGATTTTGGTACAAGCTGAAGTGTTAGAGCTGACTGCAAATCCTGATGTTATGGCAAAAGCGGTTGTTGTAGAGAGTACACTTGAAAAAGGACGTGGACCGGTTGCTACGGTTATTGTACAAAACGGAACGCTTCGTGTTGGTGATAACATCGTATGTGGCGGTGCGTACGGACGTGTTCGTGCATTGATCAACGATCGTAAAGTACAACTTCAGGAAATTGGACCAAGTCAAACAGCGGTTGTTGTCGGACTTAGTGATGTTCCTCCATCGGGTGAAGTGATGATGGTTATGGAAAGCGATAAAGAAGCACGTGAAGTAGCAGAAAAACGTGCTGAATACGATCGCCATCGTGAACTTTCATTGAGCACAAAAGCATCGTTTGATGACTTAACGTCGTTGATTGCTGAAGGTCGTGTTAAAGCGCTTAAAGTAGTTCTTAAAACAGACGTTCACGGATCATTGGAAGCGATTAAATCTGCTCTTGCAGATCTTCGTAATGAAGAAGTTAAAGTTGAAGTGATCTCTAGCGGAGTGGGCGGTATTACCGAAAATGATGTTAGTTTGGTAAATAACAGCGAAAATTGTGTATTGCTAGGCTTTAATGTTCGTCCTACGGGCAATGTAAGTGCGGCTGCAAAACAAATGGGTATTGAAATCAAAACCTACTCTATCATTTATCAGCTTATCGACGATGTCAAATTGTTGCTAGGCGGCATGATGGCTCCTCAGTTCCGTGAAGAGAACACAGGCCAGGCTGAAGTGCGCGATACTTTCCCAATGCCAAAAGGTGCAGGAACAATCGCTGGTTGTGTCGTTGTTGACGGTAAGCTTGTACGCGGCGGTATGGTACGTGTTATCCGTGACGGTGTTGTTATTCACGAAGGTGATTTGACTTCTCTACGACGTTTCAAAGACGATGTAAAAGAGGTTGGTAAAGGGTTTGACTGTGGTGTTGTTCTAAACGGTTACACCGATGTTAAAGTAGGTGACGTTGTCGAAACCTTCAAGAAAATTGAGAAAAAAGTAACTCTGTGACGCCGGCTCAGATAAAAATCAAACGGACAGAATCGATGCTCAAGGAGCTGATTCCTGAAGCTATTTCAGGTCTGGCTGATGCGCGTGTTCGTGAAGTCGATGTAATTGATGTAAAATGTTCACGAGGACGTAGCGATGCAAAAGTCTATCTTGATCCTCATCATTATTCTCCTCAAGAGCAAGCCGCATTTATAAAATTACTTGAAAAAGTGCGCCCTATTATCGAAGAGCACTGCATGAAAGATCAAGGGTGGTTTCGATCTCCTCGTCTAACATTTGTCTTCGACGATACGTTAGAACGAAGTAAAAATATCGAAGCTTTATTTGCAAAAATTGCCAAGGAGAAAAAAGATGAGTCTTGAACGTGATATCAAAAAAATGGTTGAGTCCATCGGTCTTTCTCTTTATGACACACAAATTTTACATGAAAATGAGAATACGATTTACCGTGTCAGTGTTACAGCGCCAGGCGGGGTAACACTGAATCAATGTTCTGAAGTAACCCATTTGATTAATCCGCTTCTTGATGTAACTCCTGCGATGAGCGGTGAATACAGACTTGAAGTAAGCTCACCCGGTATCGAACGCCGTCTTAAAACGTTGGAGCATTTTGCTCAGTCCGTTGGGGAAAAAGTATCACTTTCGACGGTAAACAAAGAAAAGTTTGAAGGCGAAATTCTCAGCGTCCTCGGAGAAGAGATTAGCATTTTAACCAAAGAAGAGGGGGAACAAAAAGTCCCTTTCCGTTCTATAAGTAAGGCAAAAACCTACTTCGAGTGGTGATGAAAACCTCTCATCCCGCTATGACCCTTGCCATTAATGCGGCGTGGGAATATCAACTTTTAACCTTTCCCAATCCTGCTGTCGGTGCTGTGTGCATGGGCATTCATGGAGAAATTCTCTCTATAGGTGCTCATAAAAAAGCAGGTGGTCCTCATGCAGAGGTGTACGCGCTTCGTGATGCGTATGTCTGTTTAAGCGGTGATACGTCGATTGCTTTGTGCGATGATTCCGCACACATCCACAGTTATCTACGAGAACATCATAACAATCTTTTTCAAAACATCTCCATGGCGGTAACGCTAGAACCCTGCGCTCACAGCGGTAAAACACCTTCATGTGCGTTACTGATTCGTGATTTGGGGATAAAAATGCTCTTTATTGCGTGTAGAGATTCCAACCCCATTGCGGCAAATGGTATGAGTATCTTAGAAGATGCAGGGGTAACGTGTACTTTTGGGATTATGGAAGAAGAGGGAGCTAAACTGCTTGAACCATTTTTACAATGGCAAAATAATCCTTTTGTTTTTTTCAAATGGGCACAACGACTTGATGGAACAGTAAACAATGGAATCATTAGCTCTCAAACGTCTCGCAAACACGTCCATGCCCTGCGCAATGTATGTGATTTGATTGTTATCGGGGGACGTACGGTACGAGAAGATTGTCCGACGCTCGATGCACGGTTGGTGGATGGAAAAGCTCCTGATGTGTTGATTTATTCACGTAATAAAGATTTTGATACCAGTATTCCTCTTTTTTCTATTCCTAATCGTAGAGTATTTATTGAGCCTTCATTGGAAAAGATAAAAGAGTATTCTTTGGTGATGATTGAAGGTGGGGCTAGTATGCTAGAAGCGACAGAGGGTGTATGTGACTGGTATTCGTGTTACATTGCACCCATAATTGGCGGTGGAAGTGTGAGTATGGGGGCTGTTACAGAGAGTTTTGAGGTACTGCACGCTAAAATAAACGAAGATATTATCCTTTGGATGAGAAAGAAATAGGAAATTAAATGACCAAACAAGAAAAAATTGTATCCATGTTTAATGATATTGCTCCGACGTATGATCGAGCCAATCGAGTGTTAAGTATGGGTGTTGATACAATTTGGAGAAAAAAAGCGTGTAATCTTGCTTTTGGTTATTGTGATGACAATGCGCTTTCTATTGTTGATGTTGCCTGCGGTACCGGTGATATGATGGGATATTGGAAACGCATTGCAGATGAAAATAAAATTCATGTTGATGAGATTATCGGTATTGACCCTTCCGAGGGAATGGTGGGTGTCGGACGTGAAAAGTTCCCGCAAATGTCATTTTACATCGCTCCTGCAACGGCACTTCCCAGAGAGAATAGTTCTGCGGATATTATCAGTATCTCGTACGGTATTCGTAATGTTATGGAGCGACAAGCAGCATTTTTAGAATTTAACCGTGTGTTAAAAACAGGCGGATTGGTTGTCATTTTGGAGTTTATGAAAAATGAAAATCCATCCCCTCTTGGCAAGGTGCGAGATTGGTATATGAACAATGTACTTCCGCGTATTGGAGGGATGATTTCCAAAAACTACGAAGCGTATCGCTATCTTCCTGATTCCATTGAAGGTTTTTTGAGTGTTGGAAAAATGGCTCAAGAACTCGAAGAAGCTGGATTTGAAATTTTATACACCAAAAGCTTTTCGATGGATATTTCAACATTGATGATTGCACGAAAAAAATAACCTTATGGCTTCAACTCTCAGCGTTAGCGGATTAAATGAGCAAATTAAGACGCTATTGGAAACAACTTTTGAGTTTGTGAGCGTTGAGGGTGAGCTCTCGCGCGTTACCAAACACGGCAGCGGTCATATTTATTTCACCCTCAAAGATGCCAACTCTTCTATCAAATGTGTGATGTTCCGAGGCAATGCGGCGCGGTTAAAGTTTTCTCTTGATGAGGGTGCACACGTGGTGATTCATGGTGCGTTGAGCCTTTACACGCCGCGTGGAGAATATCAGATTAACTGTGTCAGTGCTGAGCCTTACGGGGCAGGGGCATTAGCCGTAGCGTTTGAGCAACTCAAAAAAAAGCTTGAGGCAAAAGGATATTTTGATCTTACGCACAAAAAACCATTTCCTAAATTTCCCCAAAAAATTGCACTAGTAACATCCGCAACAGGTGCCGCCTTGCAGGATATGCAACGTGTTGCCGCTTACCGATGGCCATTAGTAAAGTTAATAGTGATTGATGTGTTGGTACAAGGGGTTAGCGCAAGCGCGATGATTGCGGATGCTCTTAGGTTTGCGGATACGTTAGGGTGCGATGCGGTAGTTGTCGGGCGTGGCGGCGGAAGCGTTGAGGATTTATGGGCGTTTAATGAAGAGGTCGTCGCTGATGCTCTTTTTGTGATGACTACCCCAGTTGTTTCGGCAGTGGGGCATGAGATTGATTGGGTAATCAGTGATTATGTAGCCGATCTTCGCGCTCCTACCCCCAGTGCCGCAATGCAGATGATTTTGCCTGACAGGAATGAACTGATGCAAAGCATTGATGAGATGCGCTATGGTGCGTATGGGATGATCTCACAGCGATTACAGCGAAAACGTGAGCAGCTGGTCATGATGCAAGAGGCGTTTAAACGTCATGGGGTAGAACAGCGATTAGTGCATCAAAAAGAGCAGTTACAAGAGCTTCGCGAGAGACTAAACGGACAAATAAGAGTGATTTTAGAAGCTAAGTTTCGTGAACTCTCTCCTCTGGGAGAACGTTTATCGCAAACCATAGAAAGTTTTATCCGCCAAAAACAAAATATACTCTCTCAAATGACTCAAGCCTATGAGTCACAACATCCCAAGCATAAAAACAAACGAGGCTTTGCACAGATAGCACGTGATGGGAAAGTGATTGATTTGGATGTACTGAATGTCGGGGACCGGTTTGATGCGATGAATGATACGACGATCGTGACATCAGAGGTTGTTAAGATTACTCGTCATACCCAAAGGGTACAAGAACCTCTGTGAGGTTCTCGGGCTTGACCTGGGGATACATCTCTACACATTTCAGCCATCTTTACTTTCACTTGAAAAGTTAAAACGAGTTTATGGAGGTAAATCTCTTTTTATTGCAATAGAGAAAGCACTAAATCATTTACGAGTCTTTAAATTCTAGAAAGAGTAAATAATGACAACATTATCAGATAAAATAAATATAGCACACGAAAATAAAAAATTATCACATTCTAAAAGAGATGCTATTTTACTGAATATAGAAACATACAACCTAGAAATAGCACAGGCTCAAAAAACTGGTTTTGAGATTTTGATTGAGATTTTTACTTTAGGTTTAGTAAGTTTTAGTTCTAAATATGATGCGGTTATTGCAGAATTTCAAAGAAAAGTTTCAACTTCAAAAAAAGAGATTGAAAACATTGATAAAGAACTCAAAAAATTGCAGGTTAATATTGCTACTTTTGAGAAAGATTTTTTAACAAAACTAGATGAATTCAAAGAACAACTATTGAAATTTCAATCAAAACTTGAGCTACTTTCACAAATGCAATATATCAACAATTACACTCAAATGGAATTTTTGGAAGAACTCAACAAATTAATCATTAACAAAGATCAATTATTATCACATGACAAGATTATAAACTTTATTCAAAACTTATTAGAATTTAAAAAAGACCCTCAAAAATGGACAAATAACTCAAATCAACTCTTTATAAAAAATGAAAAAATCAAAGAAAAGCATTTTTTTGATACTGTAGAATCTCAACCTCTTACTGACAAACAAATTGAAGCTGTTCTTACTAATGAAAATAATAATTTAGT